>CALWKY010000069.1 GCA_944381395.1 uncultured Lachnospiraceae bacterium | reverse complement strand
TAATCTCCAACAGAGATTAGTTCATCCGGTAAATCTGCTAATGATATACTACTGCATCCACAAAATGCATAATCTCCGATAGATACTATCCCCTCTGGTAACTTTTGCAAAATTAAACTGCTGCAATTATTGAATGCTTCCTCCCCGATAGAGGTTAGTCCATCCGGCCATTTTATTGAAACTAAACTGCTACATCCTTGAAATGTACGTGGCCCAATAGTTTTTAAACTATCTGGTAATTCGACAGATACTAATTTTTTACAATTAGAAAAAGTATTTGTAATAGAAGTCAAACCTTCATTAATTTTAACTTTTTTAATACTGTCTTCATAGTTCCTCCAAGGTGAACCCACATGTTCACCTGAGCCTGTAATCGTAAGCAACCCCTGATTATCCAAAGACCATGAAAAATTACCATCCACAGATGTTCCCGAAGCAATTATTTCTGTCGATTCTTCTCCATTTGCCAACACTGCAAGTAACGCATCAATAATCTCTACTCCTACAACTTCCGCTTGCTGTTCCTGCGTCAAAGCATTATAAGCCTCCTGCACCGTTTGTACCTGTTCCTTTACCATCAGCTGCTGCTCCTGATCCATACCTGCCACTTCTTCTACCGTAGGCAAAGCATCCAGCTGCTCCTGTACTGCTGTTACCGCAGGATCTGGTACATCCTCGGTCTGATCCGCTGCCCCCTGGCACTTACTGAAATCAGCCCCCTCAACACTGCACACCGGACACTCTGCATTGATACTGCCTTCCGTGCAAAGTGTTTCACAAATGCATTCTTCTTCCGATTGCAGAACTAGATTCTGACCGTTATCTTCTGAACTGCCAGCGCCTGCCACTTCTGCCCCAAATACCGTCTGCGGCACAAGTGAAAGAATAAGAACACCGCAAAGTATCAGACTGATGATTCTGTTTCGTTTCTTCATCTGTAACCTCCCTCATTCTTCCATTTTGCCAGTATTTTACTGCCATATGGTTGCATTCTTGAATCTATTATGCCACCAAATGATAGCATATTCAAGAGGTGAATCTATGTATTTCAGACGAATTGAGGATATGCGCATTGACCATGATCTGACTCAGCAAAATGTTGCTGATTTTTTAGAATGCAACCGGGAAGTATACCGCCGGTATGAGAAGGGGACACGGGAAATTACCGTCTGGGCATTGATCCGGCTGGCCGAATACTACGACTGTTCCATCGACTATCTGCTGGGGGTTACAGATTCCAAAAGACGTTTTGGAAAATAAATCTTTACACTTCCATATATGCAAAAAAGGACAGCCTCCATGGCTGCCCCCAACGTTTAAAATATCCCATTATGCCGCGCATGCTCTCCTCGTATAATGATATAACACATCTTCCACTGCATAGTCCTCTTCATTCTCTCCATCATCACTGTTGTACCAGATCCATCTGGTCACATAATCCATAAACCACGGCTTTTCTTTCAATGTAGTGATAATAGAACCAAATGCTCCATAGTCTCCTGCCTGACCCGTTCCGCAGAAAAAGACAGATCCATCCGTCCCTTCCTCTTTCTCAAGCTGATACTGCGAAAACGTTTTTTCCAATGCCTGATAAATGCTTTCTGTCGTATATTTTCCTTCTGTACAGATTTTATTTTCATCCATTTTGATCTCTAATTTTAACATTCTTTTTTCACCTGCCAGTATGATGCAAAACTCTGTTTACCCTTTCATTATACCGAATCAGCAGCAAAAAATCTATTGCGTTTTCCTTCTGTTCGAAAAAATTTCAAATTCATCCGCACTGCGAGTCTAACACATCTTAGCCTTTATCCTCTGTTCCTATTTCCCCATCATGTAAACGCTCCCCAACCATCACTGGCCCGGAAATCCGCTGTTTATACGCTTCTATGGCAGCAGGATAAGCATCCCGCGAGATCCTACCAAGAAATTTATATTTTATACAAAATAATATTTTGCTCCTATCAGATAAAAAGTATCGCCTTCGGTAGCGGAGATGTTTTTCTTCTTTCTGGATCAGAAGCTGAGAAAAGACGCAGTTTTTACCACTGCGCCTTCTCCTTTGCTACGAAACCGAAATCGGTTCGAGCCGTTTCAAATTTTTTCTTCTGCCGCCAGTTTCACCGCATAGCGGAAGCCTTTGCAAAACTGATCCTCACTGACCGCTGCCAGATATTCATCAAAGGCCCGCTCCATCCTGCGCCATGCTTCCTGTACTTCCTGCGGCGCTGCCTGTTCTTCTTTCTCACAGAATTGATCCCATATTTTATCCATCTCACAGTTTATATTATATTTCATACTGCTCTGCTCCTTACATAAGTTAATTTTATCCTTTTCCATTTTTACCGGCAGCATCATGTGCAGGAACGCCTCCTTTCTCCAATAATTTGATTACACTCTGCCCAAAATGTCATCAAATGTAATCAACTTCAAAACCTTAAATCCCTTGATTTAACTGTATTTTCATCACTTTACTCTCGGGTTCAAGTCCCGTATGCTCCACTTTTGCTTTTAAGCGT
>CALWKY010000068.1 GCA_944381395.1 uncultured Lachnospiraceae bacterium | reverse complement strand
TTTCCATATAAATGAGCCAGTATATCATTCACAGTCAACTGTTTATACGATTGATGGGGACAGTCTTTACAATTCATTTTCTCATGACGCATTTTAGGACAGATGTTCTCCCACCGATTGTGACACTGTGTGTAATATCCTGCTTCTCCTGTGGCTTTTTTCTCGCTCCGTCTTGCATAAACATCCTGACGCCCCCAGAATCTGGCATAGAATAAATTTGCCATTTCAACCGTTATCTGTCTTGGATGAATGACCCGTGCGCCTTGGTCCGGATCGTATCCTTCTGCTTTTTCCGGTTCTCCAATCCGGGCAATTTCATGCGTATACGAAATACCTGAACGATCCAGAATGCTTTTCAGAATTTGATTCTCAAGCTGTAGATTATTGATTTGTTTCTGTAACAGACTGATATTTTCAATCGGCTCTCTCATTTTACCCACCTATTTTCTTGCTGCCTCAAAAGCGCAGTCCCGCTGTAATCTGCTTGAAAAAGTCTGCGTTCCACATATTCAAAGAAGCTGTGTCTCTGATAAACGGCTCTACATCCTGTTTCGCCTGACGGAAATCAATAGTATCAAATCTTTCATACAACATATGCCGCAGTTCCGGGAGCGTACATTCTACATCCTCAGAAATAAAACCGGACTGCAGAAGCCGTGCCCGCAAATGTTTTTGATTCACAACACTCCCCCTGGAGAGATAAAATACATAATCATACAGATCCCGTCCTTTTATCCTGCTTTTCCACGCTCTGCAGAGCACCGCATGGATCTTTCCGGCAAACAAAGACGGCATATCATACAGGTTTACTTCATATGGGGTCGGAAGAAGCCGGTATTTATGCTCAAAACCGGCATACTCCGGCGGATTGATCTCGACCTCAAATTTTATTTTAACAACCTCGCTTCTGGCTACACTTCCCGCCAGTTTTTCATCCGCATAAAACAGCAAAAGATGTTCTTTAGTATTCCCTTTCAAAAAAGCAGAACGGATATTGCTTTCCTTCGTCTTTTCCTTCTCCTGTATCCTAACATGCAGACCAAAAGCACGTACCTCTTTCTCCAGGACAGGGAAATAAACGGTCAGATCAAACTCTGGATCCGCTGTTACCAAAGAAAAGTCCAAATCCTCAGAGAAGCGATCCAGCCCATAAAAAATCCGAAGTGCCGTTCCGCCATAAAAGGCTGCTTTCTGAAAAAACCCTGCCCGAGAAAGTCCGCACAGAACAATCTCCTGCATGATTTCTTTCATCGCATTTTTCTGGTCATATATATTCTCTATCCGATAGTTCTTCAGCATCTGTTCAATCGCTGTATTCATTTCTTTATCCTCCGCAATAACGATGCCATTTTCTTTACATTTCCAGAATGATAATGTTCTGCTAAAACCGACACTTTATCCGCATCTAATTTACACAGTTCCGTTTCTTCAATCCGCAAGTCTTCCGTCAGAAGCACAAAAAGCTCCCTATAATTTGCTGTTGGATGCATCGTATACAGTTTATCACACAGGGCCTTTTCGGGTTCTGCAATACGGTAAAAATACTCCTTTTCCTGCACGACCCTGAGTTCCAGTGGAAACGCCTCAGATGGAACATCTCGATAAATAAAGGTGCCAAACCAGAACATCTGTCCTGAGAGGCCATGCAGCGCCTTGCGGCGTCTGGATCGTATATAATTGTATCCGATTAACGTTTGGGTAACCGAAAATGGCGGAAATACGGGGATTCAGCCGGGATTTGTTGCAGACGCGTTACAAACCGTCGAAGACTGAATGCGATTGAGGACACCTCTCTTATTATCCTCATTATAATTTCAATCTTTTACTTTTAAATCAAAAAATCCAATTGCACCTTCACCCAATAGGGCAAAGTATCTATAATGGTTCTTAAGCGAGTTCGTATAATTTGCTCCATATTTTCGTTTTGAGGTAATTTCTCCTCACTTCCCTTAAAACCCACTTCATATAAGTATAATGCTGTTTCCCTCGGAATTCCCAATTCAATCATTAGCTTTATTTCCTCTTTTACTGCTCCTGCCTGCATACATGTCAAAAAAATACTCTTCGGATTTTGTATATCAAAAATAGGCTTTAGTAATAAGGGAACGTCAAATGATACTGTTTTTTGTAAAATCTGTATAGTATTCTCTATTTCATCAGCTCCGTCCTCATTTGAATATTTGTCTCCATGCAAAATCTCTTTTAACGGTACACCTTTTGCCCACTTCATACATAAATCAACCAAAAAGCTTCTGTTTGATCCCGACTGAAGTCCTCGGGGAATAAAACGCTTGTACATCCAAGATGTTTCTGCTGTGTCTCTCATGAACTTTAGCATTCTATCTAATTTTGCTTTTGCACCTCTTTCATATGGTACAACCGGAACAGCTTCATCATATTCATCATATATTTTTTGTAATACAAAAGGATCCCAATATCTATTTTTTATACATATATCCTTAGGTACAGTTAAGGAATCTAACTTCAATATAATCGCTGCCACTTGTTTTTGCGAAAGTTTAATTCCGACGTCATTCATTCTTTTTCTTGATTCTTTACCATATCGCAAAACAGATTGTCGAATATACGAAACCAAATATCCATATTTCTGCATAGTTGCATCTACTGTTTTATCTGTTTCGATCACCTCTTCAATATCATATCTAAATTCTTCAAAACGCTCTCCATATCCCGATGGTAACTCTTTAGACACATCATCAAATAATTCTAACTGATCATATCCCTCTGTGCTAGCAAATGCACTTTCATCAAGTACATACGTCCTTCCTATAAAGTCTTTCAGCAAACGTCCTGCTCTCCCCCTTAAATTGGCCATTTCATAATTTGAAAGTTCCGCTGCAGTATCGGTTTTTTTCAAATATAAATGCGGGTTCCTAATAATGATATTTTGTGCAGGCATATTAACCCCTTGCATAAGTGTTGTAGTGCAAACAACATTATTTATTTGCTTAGAAACAATCGCTTTTTCCAGAGTCCTTCGGACATGCATTGGCAACTTCCCATGATGATATGCTATTCCCTTTCCTAAGGTTTGGCACAATGAATAATTATCATGTATAGTACCTCGGTAGTATTCTATTAAGTCCTCATTCTTTTCAGCTCCATTATTTGCTTCAGATAAATGCTCAGCAACTTTTCTTGCAGTCTGGGCTGTCGGAGCAAATATGATATTTTGTTCATTTTCCCCAATACCACTGATAAAATATGTTAAATAATCTAAATATTCATCATTATATAACTTCTTGCCATATCCGGAAATAACATCAATATTTTTTATTTCCTCAGATTTTGGTTCAGAATTCAAAACACAATACTGCTTTAAATAATATTTTTTATCTATTTTGCAAATACTATATGTAAGATTTAAAACCGGACTAATAGTTGTGCTTATATCCTCTGTTTCTATTCCGAAAATATTTTCTCCTAATGTATCTATTTCTTCTATCCTTGGCCCAGATATAATTATTTGTTCAACATTTTCTTTATATCTAAACTCCATAAGTGTATCAAACAATATCTTGGATCTTTCATCTTTGTCTTCTCTAATTCGCTCAATATTTTGAATCTCATCGGCAACTAAAATCATTCGTCTAGAAAAAGCTTTTTCTTCATTCGCAAAAGCTGCTATTGCTTTTTCCTGTGTCATAACATAAACATAATTCTCATCACGTTTTTCCGTTACCGTAAACGTATTTGATATTTTACATTTACTTAAATTCATCTTTTTGAGTAAATCATGAAAATCTTCTGTAACTTGATTTAACAAACTTAAAGTAGGTACAATATACAAAACGTCAATTTTATCTTCAATAATTTTTTTTACTATTTTTAGTAAAAGTACAAAAGACTTTCCTGCTGATGTTGGTGCAGATATACCCAAAACCACCTTTGTATCCATAGCGTCCCAAATTTGCTTTTGAAAATTAGTCAAAAGATAGTAATGCCCTTTCACTTCAACTTCATTTCTGCTTTGATTAATTCCAGCTGTAATCTGATCTATTATGCTATTAAGTGGAGAAAAAACACATTTTTCTTTATCAAACAAATCATCAACAATAATTGCAGATGTAGGATATCCTATTCTTGATAGGACTTTTACAATAAATGATCTAATATCATACTCATCCCGATTAATATGTGTCCACATTAAAGAAATTAATGTAATAACATAATTAACATTTTCATTGTTTTTTCCTGAATATGTAAGGCGATCTATGCACCTAATTGTTTCAAAAACAAGTTTTTGGTCTGCAAGGACTAGCTTATCTATAAATCCAATTTTATTTGCAACATAAAAAAATTCTATATCCAACCATTTTTGTAAAATATCTTTAACTTTTTTATCCATTCTAACCACTCCCAAAGTTATAATTGCTTTTGAAATTCTTCTAGCAATTCATCCAACTTCCATATTGGGAAAATAATATATGTGATTCTGCTTAAAATAGGATTTGCCGCTAAAGGAATTTTAGAGTTATCGAAATTACGATACCTTGTTTCAATAATTTCTTCCATCTGTTTTTTTATATCGTCTTCATCAGTTAAACTAATCTTTTTTGTTTCATTATATATAACTATACTAACTAAACGAATCTCTGTATTATCCAATTTTTTATCCAAATAAGCTTCTGCGATATCATCCAACTCTTCGTCCAAAAAATCTTCATGCACATACAAATTTAATTCTTTTCGATGCATTTTGTATGTACTAAGTATACTATCCAAAGCATCTTTAAAAGCTTGATTAAACCTACTTTTTGATGAATATGTTTTTGCTTCACCTAAAATTATAATGTTCTTTCCCTTCTCGACTTTATAGTGAATTGCATCCGCTCCAAATCTTTCAATCTGTGCTGACGTAGTAATTTTCATTTTTCGTAAAAGAGGTACTGCTCCCATACACTTTTGGATAAAATGAAATAACAACAATTCTCCAAATTGACCTTGCACTAATAAATCATTTCCGGAACCTTTACGGAATTTTTCCCTCGCCTTTCGACTAACAGAAGAATTCGCCGTTGCATCAGTCTTTCCCTTTTGAATTTCTAATTCTCTTAATTGTGCATATTTTTTTGCACTATAAACCCAATCGACCACTGTATCAATTAAATCGTCAAGAAAATCTTCTCGTAATTCTTGTATATCCTGATAATCAATACATGCCCCATAATGCATATGATCATCTGGTAAAATTTCAAATTTCTTTGATACAACATGAATATCTGCAAATAACGCTGGATTAGTCATTAACCTCTTTGCTATTTCACTTTCATTCATTTTTCCCATAAATCTGTTGACACTCACTATTTATCTTTTTAGTTTTTATATTGTATTTGCGAAATTTATTGAAACCTTTTCGCATATTCATAAATCCGCTTAAGCATTCCTTCATTCTTCCCACCAAGTCGTTGTATTATTTTATCTCCAAAACCACTATAGGTGTTAAAACCAAGCATATAAACTGCCATTGCCATGGACAATTCTTCTGTCTGATCCGTATATAAGGATGCCACATTACGGAGTTCGTCAATCACCGTGTCATTTGGAACTTCAACACTGT
>CALWKY010000067.1 GCA_944381395.1 uncultured Lachnospiraceae bacterium | reverse complement strand
AGATAAAATTATGCTGTGAAACAGATGTGCTGTCAAGAGATTTATTAGTAAGTCTAATTGATCACATTGACGTTTCTGAATGCTATGAAGAAAATGGGGAAAAATCCTTCGACATATCTATTACCTATACTTTTGGCAAGCAAAATACAGAGAAAAAATCTTATGCGCTTATGGCATAAAAAAAGACAAACAGGAAATTCACCACCCAAAAGCAATTCCCAGTCTGTCTTTCCAGCGCATAAACACCAAAAAGGGTATTTATGAATGAACGGAGAAGGAGGGATTTGAACCCTCGCGCCGGTTTCCCGACCTATACCCTTAGCAGGGGCACCTCTTCGACCTCTTGAGTACTTCTCCAAAAGCTTACTGCCAGAATAGTATAGCATGGTTTTGATATTCTGTCAAATATTTTTTCTTAGAAAATACTATATGATACAAAAAAATAGAGGTTTTGTAAAATAATCCTTTTTTTGATGGGTTTTCGGAATCAGGCAGAATGCCGATTGCTTTTTATCGAAATGCAAGATACTATGGATTTATAAGCCCTTGCTGCAAGCAGTATGGAAAAGTAAAAAAGGGTGTTGAGAATATGAAACAAGCAGATTGCAGCTATTTAGGCAGCCAATGGGATTATGGGCGGTAACTTCTGCTGCCGCTTTGTCTCCTAAAGCATCCTGCACTATAGAAGCAGCGCATTGCTGCATCATGTTTCGGAACACTATCCGGCAGCCATGCAATCTATAAACCATAGCAGCATCTTTGTCCAAAGAAAACGATCAGGTGGAAGAATTTTTCCGCCTTTTTTGTTTCGGTAATAATATCCCCCTCAAAATGTAAAAAACTCTTGACATTTTGAAATCCGTTTGTTATGCTCAAAATGTAAAAAGATTTTGACATTTTTAAGTTAAGGAGGGGATTTTATGACATCGGAACCTATGCCAATCGGTGCAATTTTATTGTTTGGTGGAACATTATTGATATTTTTGGCATTGGATTTATTTTTGCTCATTTCTCTGGTAAGACCTGGAGATGAACGGAATCAAATTATTGTTTGGAAAGCCAGTGCTTTTACCCTTTCTGCATCAGCAGGCGGACTGGTGCTGGATATTATTGAAAATTATGTGCGGGCACAGCCTATGAGTGTCAATCCCTTTGTAGAACTGGAAGTTATGGCAATTTTGTATTTTGTATCCTTAGTATATTATAAAAGAAAACTGGGTGGCTAAAGATGGAAAATAGTATTCGTGAGCGGAGAAAGGAATTGGGATTATCCCAAGAGGAACTGGCAAAACGCTGCGGTGTATCCCGACAGACGGTCAATGCCATTGAAAATAATAAATATGATCCTACCTTGTCGCTGGCGTTTGCTTTGGCAAAGGAGTTACAGACGACAGTAGATACGCTGTTTCTGCCGGAAAGATAAGCATAAGATAGGAAATTTACAAATGTTTTCCTAAAGACAGGTCATCACAGTTTTTGCAAACCGGATCATATAAGTCTTGTTCGGTGCCAGATTTGACATTCAAAAAAACTAAGAAAGCAGTATCTCCTAAAAAACATTTTTGTGATTTCAGGGAGATTGGCTATCTTTAGTAGAAAAGAGTACAAAAAGAAATAGCTGAAATTCTTACGATGGTAAGAATTTCAGCTATTTTTGTCTTCTTAGGAAGGAGCCGCTCAATAGGTTCCTGTTTTATATTATTTCTTCTTTTCGATCTTTTCCATACCGCCCATGTAAGGACGCAGTACTTCAGGAATACGAACACTGCCGTCTGCCTGCAGGTTGTTTTCCAAGAATGCAATGAGCATACGAGGAGGAGCAACAACCGTATTGTTCAGAGTGTGTGCAAAGTACTTTCTGCCATCCTTGCCGGTTACGCGGATGTTCAGTCGTCTTGCCTGTGCATCGGACAAGTTGGAGCAGGAGCACACTTCGAAGTACTTCTTCTGGCGAGGAGACCATGCTTCAATATCACAGCTCTTTACCTTCAGGTCCGCCAGGTCACCGGAGCAGCATTCCAGCTGGCGAACGGGGATATCCATGGAACGGAACAGTTCAACGGACATCTGCCACATCTTTTCATACCAGTCACGGCTGTCTTCCGGCTTGCAGACAACGATCATTTCCTGTTTTTCGAACTGATGAATACGGTAAACGCCTCTTTCTTCAATACCATGCGCACCTTTTTCCTTACGGAAGCAAGGAGAATAGCTGGTCAAAGTGAAAGGCAGATCTTCTTCTTTATTCATGCTGTCGATAAATTTACCAATCATAGAGTGTTCGCTGGTACCGATGAGGTACAGATCTTCGCCTTCGATCTTATACATCATTGCATCCATATCGGTCTGACTCATAACGCCTTCTACTACATTGCCATGGATCATGAAAGGAGGGATGCAGTAGGTGAAGCCCTTGTTAATCATGAAATCTCTTGCGTACGCCAGAACCGCGGAGTGGAGTCTTGCCACATCGCCCATGAGGTAATAGAAACCATTACCGGAAACCTTTCTTGCGCTGTCCAGATCCAGACCGCCCAGACTTTCCATAATGTCGGTGTGATAAGGCACTTCAAAATCAGGTACAGCAGGCTCGCCAAAGCGCTGTACTTCTACATTGCAGCTGTCATCCTTACCAATGGGAACGGAAGGATCGATGATATTGGGGATATTCATCATATCCTTACGCAGCTGTTCTTCTACTTCTTTTTCTCTCGCAGACAAGGTATCTACACGCTCCGCATCAGCCGCAATCTGTGCTTTGATCTTTTCAGCGCCTTCTTTATCACCCTTTGCCATCAGACCGCCAATTTCCTTGGACAGTTTGTTTCTCTGGGCACGCAGGGCTTCTACTTCCTGTTTAATGGCTCTGTTTTCCTGATCCAGTTCCAGTACTTCATCTACCAGGGGCAGTTTATAGTCCTGGAATTTCTTACGAATGTTTTCTTTTACGATCTCCGGATTTTCTCTGACAAATTTAATATCCAGCATTGTAAATTCCTCCTCCAAATAAGTTTTTGCGGGGCTGAGGCAAATAAAAAAAGTCCTCTCGTCCCTTTTCCATACCATGAAACAGGGACGAGAGAACTCCCGCGTTGCCACCCATTTTGCTGTGCAGTCCACAGCCACTCAAAACAGCGCTAAAGGGCTTACCCTTCCGACTTTCATCGGCGACTCGGGAAGTGGAACATCCGCATTCTGCTTTTACTGCCTTTCACCACAGGGACAGCTCTCTGAAAAAGGAACCATCGGATTTAGTTTCCCTCTCAATTCTTTGTATACAAAGAATCTTCGTCGGTTTGGGTTCTATTATAACAAGGAAGCAGAACCTTTGCAAGCCCTTTTACTTAGGTTTTATGAAAAAAAGCCCCCATTTTACCAAAGAAAACATAGGATTTTTTTCCGGCAGAATTTTATTGCTAAAATTATATACTGTTTACATAATCTTTTTATTCCAGATAGAGAAATTTCTCCATTGCCTCAGCGACACCGCCTTCATCGTAGTTATGGACAGTAACATAATCTGCCACGGCTTTTGTGCCATCTTCTCCGTTTACCATGGCCACGGCAAAGCCGGCTTTTTCCAGCATAAAGCAGTCATTTTCGCTGTCACCGATGGCAAGGGTGCGGCTGAGAGGTACGCCAAAACGGTTTGCCACATCTTCCAGCGCTTTTCCTTTATGAACGCCCTTGGGCACAAACTCCAAATAATTGGAGCCGGAGTAGTACATATCAAACTGGTCTGTGAGCTTTGCCACTTCCCGGCGGAGGATTTCCAATTTTTCCCGGGGTCCGTCTGCTAGGCACTTGCTGAATTTACCATCATAATGCAAGGCATCAATTTTATGTAAACTTACGCCCATAATGTTACAGTATTCTTTGATGCGGGGTGTTTCTGTTTCTCCCAGAAAATCCCGATCGTAATACATTTGCAATCCCAGCTGGTGTTGATGAATGAGCCGCGCCACAGGCGCGAAATCGGCGGCGGAAAAAGAATGCAGCACAAGAGGCTCCATCGTTTTGGTTTGATAGATCGTGGAACCGTTTTGGCAAATGACACAGCCTTCTTTCCCCAAAAGTCCTAAAGTATGCAAATGATTTTCCACACCAAAAACACCACGCCCGGTACAAATCACAAATATTACACCAGCCTCTATGGCACGCTGGATGGCACGCTGATTGATTTGGGGAATTTGCCGGTGGGTATGATCTAAAAGCGTGCCATCCAGATCGCAAAATACCATATCATACTTTCGCTTCATATGCGTTTCTCCTTTCTTTTCGTAAAGAAAACGCCCCAAAAGGAGCGTTTTGCTTATTCGTTTTCTTCGTCTTCCACGGTATCGGAGAAAATTTCTCCTTCTTTTTGAGAAATCTGATCGGAAGCTTCCGCCATTTTTTCCCATAATGCAGGATTTGCCACATCTGCGGAAGAAATGCGTCTGGCACGTAATTCTTCCGATGCAATGGCTTCTTTTTCCTCTGCTGTTACATTGGTAACAGGGGCAGGCTTTTGTTCTGCTTCTTCCAGAGAGATTTGGTCTTCCATGACCGCATCTTTATCACGTTTGTGGAAGGTAGGCTTAAATTTCACTTTGATTACTTTTTCATGTTCTGGTTTATAAGCCTGTTCCTGTGCCATTTTGACTGCCTGCATTTCTTCTTCGGACAGCATATAAGTGCTGACGCCCATTTCAATGGGCTTGGCATAGGTAAAAGAACCAGTACGGCTATGGATACCGTTGATCACTACGCCATTGTCCTTTCCATCCAGTAAGGCCAGTGCAAAGCACAGATTACCGCCCATTTCATCAAAAGGGTTATAACGGATTAAACCTACTTTCTGTACAGAAGCATGCATTGTCTGATCCATATCTGTTACCATATCCAGTATTTTGGCGTAATCGGAAGCAATGCGCTGAGAGGTTTTAAAATATTCCTCAATTTTTGTCTCCAAATTAAAGGTAGGACGGCGACCAGTTCCCATAAAAAAATCATATCTCTTCTTTTGTACAGCGAGGCGGTGCCATAGTACCAATATCAATAGAAACAGTATCAATATTACCGCTGCCATTGCGAAAAAGACCCATTCCAAATGGGCTAAAAACCATGCATTCATGTTTATCCTTCCAATCTCTTAAGGATGCCGATGAGACGATCCAGGTCATCATCAGAATAGTATTCGATTTCAATTTTCCCTTTATTCTTTGTACTGCTTAATTTTACTTTAGTAGAAAATAATTGGTGCAGATCCTGCTCAATTTGTCTATAATTACTCCGATCAAAAGCCGCAGACGGTTTCTTCTCTTTTGCGGGAGTTAAAAAGGTTTTTACCGCGGCTTCTGCCTGGCGTACACTGAGACCATCCTCCATAATACGCTCCGCCAAATCAAATTGTTTATCCCCGTCTAAAGGCAATAACGTTCTGGCATGACCCGCGGAAAGTTTTCCAGTGGATACAAATTCCTTTACCCGTTCATCCAGGGATAACAGGCGCATGGCATTGGCAACAGCAGGACGGCTTTTGCCTACTTTTGCGGCGATTTCTTCCTGGGAGAGACCAAATTCCTCTGCTAAACGGGCATAACCGGCGGCTTCTTCCATAGGATTTAAGTTTTCCCGCTGTAAGTTTTCCACCAGAGCCACTTCAAAGGCTTCTGCGCTGTCCCAGTCTTTCAGTACGGCGGGAATGGTTTTTAAACCAGCAATTTTTGCCGCGCGCCAACGGCGTTCTCCCGCGATCAGTTCATAATAATCTTCTTTCTGCCGTACAACCACAGGCTCAATCATGCCATACTGACGTAAAGATTGTGCCAATTCTTCCAACGCGCCTTCTGAAAACTGTTTTCTCGGCTGGCTGCGGTTAGGCTCAATGTGGTTAATGTCTATTTCAGCCACATTTCCACTGAAAAAAGGATTTTTCTGGACAGGTTTTTGGAAGTCCTCAAATTGTGTACTAATTAAATTTTCAATGCCTCGGCCTTTGGAACCAAGACCAGTCTTTTTTGCTGCCATTTTATTTGTTCCACTCCTTTTCCATGACTTCCTCCGCTAAGAGCGCATAGCTTTCTGCGCCTTTTGACTTGGGATCATATAAATTGATGGGCAGACCATGGCTGGGCGCTTCCCCTAAACGGACATTTCTGGGAATAATGGTGCGGTAAACACTATTTCCCAGACTTCGTTTTACTTCTTCCACTACCTGCAAACTCAAATTGGTGCGGGCATCATACATGGTAAAGACAATTCCTTCGATTTCCAATGTGGGATTCAGTCTTTTCTTGACCAAAGAAATGGTATAAAGCAGTTGCTCCAAACCTTCCAATGCAAAATATTCACATTGTATGGGCACCAAAATGGTATGGGCTGCTACCATGGCGTTTACGGTAATAAAATTCAAAGACGGCGGACAGTCAATCAGAATAAAATCATACTGGTCCAGTACCGGCTCCAACGCTTTTTTTAATATAAATTCTCTGTTTTCCGCGCCGATCAGCTCGATTTCCGCACCGGTCAGGCTGATGTTAGCTGGAATCAAATCCAATCCCGGCATACAGGTGGTCTGACGTGACTCTTCCACTGTTGCCTCTCCTAAAAAAATCTGATAGATCGTAGGTTCCACATTATTTTTGTCTAATCCCAGACCGCTGGTGGAGTTTCCCTGCTGGTCTGCATCGATGAGCAGTACTTTTTTACCGGCTTCCGCTAAGGAGGCGGACAAATTGATGGCTGTGGTTGTTTTTCCCACACCGCCTTTTTGATTGGTCACTGCAATAATTCTGACTTTTCCCAAGGGTTTTCGCCGCCTTTCCTTTCGCATTTCATTCGTTTCGTTTGTCAGACATATAATGTAGTATATCATATTTTTTTTCGTAAAAAAAGATTCTTTCCTCTTTTTTTCAGACAACTTTTTTCAAGATTTCTATTTTTAATTTTTGATAGGTATCATGGGTTATTGTTTCACGTGAAACAGGAGTTTTCTAAAACAGTTTCAGAAATAATGGGCAAAATCTAACATGAAATCAATTGATCATCCTTTTTGTTTCACGTGAAACAAAAGGCATCTGATTCATTTTGTGACACAGCAGTATCTGTTTCACGTGAAACAATATCATACCATCCTCACAAAGAAAGCATTATGACTCGTCCAACTGCTGTAAATATAGGATTGCCTGTTGGTATTTTCCCCAACGCAGCAGATCTTTTGCGTAATTTGGGACAACTTTTTCAAATCACTGCTATGTTCCAGATCCGCCAGCTTTACAGTCCTTGCCAAAGGATTAGAACCGGTCAAGCGCATATAGTCCATATACACTATGAAAGGATCTTTGATTAACTGCGCGAAAGCGTTCGGAATATTTGTGGGAAATCCTGCCTCTGCCAGCTGTTCCGGCGTCCATGGGATGTCTTCCGCAACATCATGGAGTAATGCCGTGATCTGCGTATCCCTGCCGGAAACTTTTTTGGCAACAGCCAATGGTGAAAAATGCAGGATCCGACAGCTTTGTCTGCTTGTCTATGATGTGTCTTTTTTGCGATGAAGAAAGCTTTCACAATAAATTCATAAATTCCTCCGATTATAAAATTTTTTCCTTATGAACGAAAAAGGACAGCCCGTAAGCAGGCTCCCCCGTAAGAATCCATTGGTTTTCTTAGGAAGATACCTAAAGGGCTGTCCTTATTATAGAAACATTATTTAAATTTTCCAAATACGGATATGGCATGGGGAACTACCTTTACTTCAAAAGGCATACAGGGACCTACTTCGCCATCCAGAGTAGATTCTTTGATTTTAAAATCCTCTTCCAAACATTCGATTTTGAAATAGCTGTCTTTCCGGTAAAGCACATTTTTTTCTGTCAAATGTTCTCCCGTAAAGATCTTCAAGAAAATCTTAGGTAGTTCCAAAATGGAACAGCCGCGCACGGCTAATAACTCAAACTGCCCGTCTGTTGCGCTGCCTTCCGGTGAAAGTTTGGAAAAACCGCCCGTGCCGGTGCTGTTCATAATCATATAAAGATATAATTTATCTTCAATGACTTCTTTACTGGTAGTAATGCGGAAAGGCACCTGATGGAAATCCGGCAGCTGTTCCACGCCTTTAATATAATATGCCAAAGAACCTAAGGCATTTTTCATATCTTTATCCACGATTTGCGATACATTGGAGAATAATCCGCCGGCACATACATTGATAAAATAGCTGTCACCCACTTGTCCCAAATCAATGGACACAGGATCGGTGCTGACAATGGTACGGCAGGATTCTTCCACATCACCGGCTTTAAAGCCAAGATATGTGGCAAAATCGTTGGCAGTACCGCTGGGCAGAATGCCCAAAGGCATTTTTAATCCCCGGTGCATCATAGCGTTAACTACAATATTGATGGTGCCGTCGCCGCCGCTGGCAACCAATACATCGTAATCTTCGTCCATTTCTTCTGTAATGTGGCGGGTAATATCCCCTTCCCGAATACTGCGGTAAGGATGCACTTCATAGCCGGCTTCCTGGAAAATGCCCATACAGTTATCCAATTTATATTTGAAGCTTTTATCCCCCGAATAAGGATTATAAATTAATTTGCATTTTTTTAATTTGCCCATTTTTTCAAAACCCTTCTATGAAACTGAAATTTTTCTCTGTTTTACATCTGTTCCGGAGCCTGAATGCCCAGCAGTGCCAAACCGTTTTTCAGTACGATTGCAACAGCGCTTACCACTGCCAAACGTGCATTTTTCGTAGCTTCCTCACTGTTTAAGATAGGGTTGTCATGATAAAATTTGTTAAACGCCTGCGCCAAATCCACCAGATGTCTGGTCAAAATATAAGGCTCTAATTTTGCCGCGGCTTCCGCAATCTTTGCGGGATAGTCTGCTAACAGCTTGCATACAGCGGTGCTTGCAGCATCTCCCAGCAGGCTGAAGTCTACATCCGCAGCAAAGGTATTTCCGGCTTTTTTTAGGATACTGCACGCTCTGGCATGGGTATACTGCACATAAGGACCAGTTTCACCATCAAAGTTTAACATTCTTTCCCAAGAGAACACGACGTCTTTGATCCGGCTGTTATAAAGATCATTGAAGATGACAGCGCCAATCCCCACCTGTTTTGCCACTTCATCCTTGTTTTCTAAATTGGGGTTTTTCTCCGCAATAATCCGGGAAGTTTCGGAAATGGACTGGTTCAGCAGTTCTTCCATCAGCACTACATGTCCATGTCTGGTGGACAGTTTGCCGCTTTCCAGACTAACCAGCCCAAAAGGCACATGAATTAAATCCTTGTACCAGTCATAACCCATTTTCTTGATCACCGCAAACCACTGGGCAAAGTGCAGATTCTGGTCCAGCGCGGTCAGATATAAGCACTTGTCAAAGTTGTATGTTTTCTTGCGGTACAGTGCTGCGGTAATGTCACGGGTCGCATATAAAGTGCCGCCGTCTTTGCGGATAATGAGGCAGGGCGGCATATTTTCATCTTCCAGATCTACAATCATAGCGCCTTCAGACTCTTTTAACAGTCCTTTTTCCTTCAGTTCTTCTACAACAGGCGCCATTTTGTCGTTATAGAAGCTTTCACCGGTATAGGCATCAAAAGAAACGCCCAGCATTTTATAAACCCGTTCAAATTCCCGGATGCTGATGTCGTAGAACCACTTCCATAACCGGATAGCTTCTTCCTCGCCGTTTTGCATTTTTACAAACCAGCCTCTTGCTTCGTCATCTAAGGAAGGATCCTTTTCCGCCTCTTCATGGAATTTCACATAAATCCGCATCAGTTCCTGAATTCCCTGTTCTTCCACCGCTTCTTTGCTGCCCCATTTCTGGTATGCCACAATAAGCTTGCCAAACTGCGTGCCCCAGTCGCCCAAGTGGTTGATCCCCACACAATGGTAGCCCAATGCCTGGTGGATCTGATAGAGGGCGTTACCAATTACGGTAGAGCGCAGATGGCCTACATGGAAAGGTTTTGCAATATTAGGGGAAGAATAATCAATGACAATGGTTTTGCCTTTGCCTAATTCACTTTTGCCATAGTCCGCCTGCTGCTGAAGTACCTTTGTCAGTACAGAACGGCTGAATAAGGACTTGTCCACAAAAAAATTCAAGTAAGGACCGGCAGCTTCCACCTTCTGCAAGAATGCCACATCCTGCATTTTTTCTGCTAATTGCGCTGCAATCTGGTTGGGCGCCTGCCGCAGTACTTTCGCCAAACGGAAACAAGGATACGCAAAGTCGCCCATTTCCGCATTGGGCGGTACTTCCAGAAAAGGCAGTACTTCTTCTGCCTGCAGACCCGCTGCATGGGCAATTTGCTTTGCAATTTCGTTTTTAAAATCCATGTGTTTCTTCATCCTCTCAAAAAACTTCGCTCTATCTGCATACCCAATTTTTCTCTTGGGGTATATCTATCCATAATAGAAAACGATACCATAATTTTACGAAAAAAGCAAGAAAGGAAGGGCATTTCTCACCATAGAGCGGGCTTTCGCACCAAATTTTCATTTATTTTTTAGGCGCATCCTTGCAATGTAAAAAATAAAAAAGATCTGCTGGGTTTTATAAAAAAACTTTTTTCAAATCCTTTCCTTTGGAGTATAATAAAGAAAACCGCGGACAAATTGTCCCGCAGAACAGTACAGCAAAAGAAGGATGGTGTCTATGAAAAAAGAACGTTCCCTCTTGGGTAATTTATTGAAAAAAACAATATTGTGGACCACGGCAGCAGTGGGCTCTGCAGCTATCGGACAGCAGTTATTGTTATATTTGGCGCAGAAAAAACGGGATATGACGCCCCACGAAACGTTTCATGGAAAATATGGAGAAACTGCCTATAGAAAAATAGGTCATGGAAAAGTACTGGTACTGCTCCACAGCACATTGGTTGGTTCTGGACGCATGGAATGGGAGCAGACGGCAAAACTGCTGGCAGAGCATTACTGTGTATACTGTGTGGACATGCCCGGCTTTGGTCAGTCCCAGAAACCCCGGACACCTTGGACGGTCTATGATTATGCCCTGTGGCTGCGGGAGTTTCTGGCAGAAGGCATCGGCAGAAAGGTATGCGTAGTGGGTGTGGGCAATAGCGCGGATTTTGCATTGATGGCAAAAAAACTAGGATGCTCACAGATACGCCGTCTGGTACTGGTGCGCCCGGAAGGTCTTGCAAAAGGCTTTGCCACTGGGCAGGATACCCAGGATCTGAAATTATTGGAACTGCCGCTGATAGGAACCCAGAAATTTTTGATGGGCACCACCAGCGCCGCTGTAAGAGAGGTTTGGGAGAAAGCCGTGTTTGCGCCGGAAAAGCTGGATCAGGCTTTATGGAAGAAAGCCGCTGTCTCTGCCCGTATTGGAAAAGGAGCACAAATGGTTTACGCTGCTGGCTGCTGCCGGTTCTGGAGTGTAGACAGCCGGGATGCTTTTGTAAAGGCAGACTGCCCTGTGGCAGTGGTTTGGGGCGAAGCAGACCGGGATATTTCTGCGGACGTTTTGCGCGAGGCGGAAAAACTGCGGCCCGATGGGGTGTATTATTTGTTTGAACAGACTGCTATGCTGCCCCACGTGGAAAACAGCAAGGCGTTTGCTGCCCGTGTGACAGCATTTTTGGAAGGAGAGGAAACATGAGCGATATATTTGCCCATCTGAATCAGGAAGATATGGAAGAATGGATGAAGGCTTTGTTTGCGCCGGAGTCTAAAGATTATTTACAAAGGGGAATTATGTCCCAGCTGGGATTAGAATTTGTTTCTTGCGATTTTGAGAAGCGGGAATCGGTATTTACCTTTCAGACACAGCCATGGCAGCAGAATCCCTATGGTATTTTACATGGAGGGATTACTTGCACCTGCTTTGACAGCGTGATGGGAATTTTGCTCCATTATTTTACTAAGCCCTTTCAGGTAACTACCACCAATATGCGGACAGATTACTTAAAACCCATTCAGCTGGGAGATCGGGTAGAGTTTCGGGTAAAAGCCCTTTCTTTAGGTAGAACCTTGTCTACCCTTCAGGCGGAAGCGTGGATACCGGCTCGCGGCGTGCTGGCAGCGACTGCCATCGCAAGCTATATGCGTCTGGAACCTAAAAAATAAGAAGTTTTATGGGAGAATTTCTTTTATGATTGAAAAAGGAGCGTTTTACATGAAAAAATGGGAATACAAAGTGATTACCATTGCTACCAAAATGCCGGTGACCACGAAACAATAGGAACAGGTGGCACAGGAATTTGAAGAAGCATTGAATGCCCTGGGGGCAGAAGGCTGGGAACTGGTGCAGCGTCAAGATGCAATGTTTTTCTTCAAACGAGAAGTGCAATAAGAGGTTTGCCGCGTAAAAAAGACCGTAAAAATACAGCCGTATCTCATGAAAGCATCAAACGCTTTCGGAATCACGAAAAAAAGCCGCATAAAAAAGACAGCCGGTATTATGATGCGAGGCAGCATTCCGGCTGTTTCTTTCTGCGTTGGATTTTTCAGAAGACAGTCAGGGCAGTTCTTTTTTAGAAACTAAGGTAAAATGTTTTCTTCAGAGAAATCCGCTTTTGCTGTTCTCTTTTATTTTGTCTCTGTCCGAGATAAGTATTGGTGAACAAAAAATATACATTTTCACAGATAATTATGCATAAACAGAATTGTTGCTGACATAAAAAACTATATTCCCTTACAAAAACAATTTTGTGGGGGT
>CALWKY010000066.1 GCA_944381395.1 uncultured Lachnospiraceae bacterium | reverse complement strand
TGGTAATGGCAAGAAATACCGGCAACCACAAAAATGAGTCTATTCGAAAATCTGCAAGGAGTTCCTCCAGAAAAACTACTCCCTCCACCACAAAACGCATTTCTTTTTCCATTGATAAAGAATTGCTTGTCCAGTTGGATGCCTATGTGGCAGAAACTGGTATTAGCAGAGATCTTTTTATCAATAAAGCTATCCATGAAAAGATTCGCCAGGATAAAATTAGCACCATGATTGATCACCTTGTTTTTTAATACCAGTGTGTTAAAGTACCTCCTGTATCACAATCATAAGTTCCTTCCTCTTTTCTTAAAGAACACTTTCCTGTAGGATCTATAGATTGGATGTTAGTGAATAGGGATTTGCAGATCATCATTACATCTGAAATAAAATCTAAGCTAAGCAATCCGTATGATTCTTTTCTTCTCTTTTTATCCAATATCTCTGCACGGTACCATTCCTTGTATTTGCCTATTTTCTGTGTAGCTGACATCTGTCAACTCCACTTCATGACAACTTTCTTTTGATTGTTTCCGTGCCTATTGTTTTTACAACAATGTAATATGCTCCACTCCTCTATACAAATGGTTTTCCTAAGACTCTCCATTACGCATCGAAATCTATTCTTTCATAATCTAAAAAAGAGAACGAGATAAGGGGCATCTTCCTAAGAAAACAAAAACCGCAGGAATCTTTGCAGCACAAAAAATTCCCGCGATTTTATTATTATCGGTATTGTTTTCTTACGAAGATAGCCGTCGCAGTTCCCTTTCAGAAATCAAGAAATAAGAAAACCCATGTATTCTGAAAAGAAGCCTGTTTAGCTCGTTCTCTTTTTCAATCCCCTAATTTTTTCTTTTACAGCCTCTATATGCTGCAACAATCATCCGTTTTTATATAGTCCGTTTGTACGCCCCTTTTATTTCACGCCGCCGCAAAGATCAATGGTTAAATATAACCTATTTTCTGCCCCTGCAAACCCGATTCCCACATCGGTCATATCTTCGCTCATCAATGCACCCATCTGCGCAGAATTTTGCATCAGTTCCCGCAGAATGGTCAATACGTCAGCATTTTCCATTCCCACAATTACCTCTGTCGCAGTCTGAAAAGAGACACCCCATTTTTTGATCCGGTCAAAAGGACCTTCTCCTGTTTTGTCATAATAGGATATTTCTCCTGTTTCTGCCATGCGTTTGCTATTGGCAGAAGCGCAGTTAGTCAATTTACTGTTTTCTGTCAGCAGCGGCACATTATTTTCTAAACGCTTGCTTTGGATAATCTCCAGTAACTCCTGCGCCAGCTCTTTGCGTAATGTGGATGATACACCAGCCTTCGGACGATAATGTGAATCAAAACCACTTTCCAAGAGCTGTATTGCAGCCACTTCTCCACGATAATCCATAAACAATCTCGCCTGGGTATAGTCTTCATGCTGGATCAGCGCATAAGTGCCATCCTCGCTAATATTATCCACACCCTTAATAGAAGAGGCAATCTGATCCATGGCAACATCTCCATAGCGGAAATCTTTGGCACAAGTAAAAATCTCTACGACCTTGTCATCACTAACTGTCACGAAGAAATATTGTTCTAAATCTCCATAGATCAACCGTTCCAGACCATAAACCGTGGTCGCTATTCTGGTAGGTTCTCCCCAATCTGCTTTTAGCGTTTCCACACTTTCTGATAAAAATACCGCCTTATCCTCAATGTAAATCGTTTTTCCTTCATCCAAAGCACCGTTTGCTACCTGGGTAGATGAGGTATCATTATCTTCTGCGGTATGATCGGTATCATTTGTATCTGTATCAGTTTCATTTTTCTGATTTATATCGGATGTGTCTTCTTTTTCCGTATCTTCGGCGTCATTCTGATCCATGCCAGAAGTATTTTCTTTCTCTGTATCGGGCGCTGTTGTCTCTGGTGTCTGTGTTGCATTTTCGTCAGCGGATGCACTTTCACCGGTTGGTATTTCCTCTGTATTGCCTTCCAATGCCTCTACACAGATATAAGCACGGTAAAAGGCTGTGACAGCTTCCTGTACGCTCATGGTTGCGTTTTGGCGGAAAGATCCGTCGCTGTAACCATTCATAATCCCCGCACCCTGCAAACGCAGTACATAAGACTGAACCAACGCACCCATTTCAGGTAAGTCCGTGTACCCGGTACCGTTTTCTATTTCCAGTGAAATTTCCAACGCATCCAAGGTACGGCAAATCATAATTGCCATCTGTCCTCTGGTCAAAGGGTTATCTGGTGCAAAGGTAGTATCATTCATCCCGTTAATAATTCCCAATTGATGGGCAGCCACTACATTCTGATCGTTGCAGTCCTGAAATGGGTTCGCTATTTCCACCGTTACGGTGCTGCCAGATACCTTCTCATAAAAAGCCATTACCATTTGGCAAAATGCCAATCTGGTAATCTGACTTTTGGCATTTGTCATGTCTTCTTCCGTAATCAATCCCGCCGCATAAGCGCCGTTCATATACCCTTGTGCCCATGCGTCCGCATTGGTATTCGCTGCAAAAGCAGATACCATCAGCAACATAGAAATGAGGAGGGCCCAGAAAAAGAGCAATCCTTTTTTCATGGTCGATTCATCCTTTCCAAAAATAGTATTTTCACATAACTGCTGTTTCTAGTTTATTTCAGTTAAAAAAAATCCCAAAAATGTGAAAAAGAATTACAATTTTATTGCAATTCTGTTTACAATTATACCATAATTTTCCATGAATGCAATGAAAAAAGGATCTTTCCTCCCCTAAAGCTGCCAAAAATGGATTTTTTGTGCAGTTTTCCTCCACTGAAATAGTATTTTTTGCATATCTTTTACGCCCAATGTTCTTTCTTCTTTTGTTCCAAACATTGTGATCCGGTTATTGAAAAAGACACCTTTCCAAAACATTCTTCCATTATTTTCTTTTGATTGATGAAAGCAAATTGTGATAACTGTCTTTTTAAGAAAACAAGGCAGATAAAAAAATAGCTGAAATCCTTACTATGATAAAGATTTCAGCCATTTCTTTATGAAGAAGCCTCTGCAATAGGCGCCTAAAAATTGCAAAATGAGATGTAATTATTTGGATAACAGTGCAGCCAGTTCTTCTACAGCAACCGCTTCATCTGCACCATTGGCACGAATGGTTACACTTTTTCCTTCTACCATGCCCAGCGCAATGGTTCCCATAATACTTTTTGCATTAATTTTCTTTTCTTCTGCAATTACAGAAATGTCACTTTCAAATTTGCCGGCAGTCTGCACAAAAAATGCCGCGGCTCTGGCATCCAGGGAAGATTTGATACAAACGTTTTTTTCTGTCATTGTAATTCACCTTTATCCTCTCTAATGGTATCAGCGATCTGGCAAATCTTTTTTAACCGATGATTCACACCAGACTTTCCAAGGGGGCTAGATAGCATTGTCCCCAGTTCCTTCAAATTCATATCCGGATATTGCAGCCGAGCCAGCGCAACTTCTTCCAGTGGCGGCGGCAATTGATCTAGACCAATGGTATTTTGGATCAGCGTAATATCCTCAATTTGTTTTACGGACGCATCGACCACCTTTTTCAAGTTCGCCGTTTCAAAATTGCAGCGGCGATTGATGTCATTGCGCATTTCTTTTACAATGCGAATATTTTCCAGTTCCATCAGAGCCACATAAGCCCCCATAATATTCAGCAAATCTACAATATGATTGCCTTCTTTGAGATAGACCACAAATTGATCCTTGCGCTTTACCAGCTTCGCATCTAAGTGCATATTTTGCAACAGCTTTCGTAATTCTTCCGCAAACTTTTGGTCCGTATGGACAAACTCCAAGTGATAATTTTTTTCCGGGTCATTGACAGAACCACACTCCAAAAAAGTGCCCCGTAAAAAAGCACGCCTGCAGCAAGTACTGCTTACCACAGGGGAATAAATCCTCCGGCAAAGTGATCTTTCTCCATTATTTTCTGCTAAAAGTCCAGTAGCACGCAATAGTTTTTCTGCCTGATTTGGCTCTAATGTAGTAACGGTATAGACCCGCCGTTTCTTCATGCCGCTTTTTACAGAAATGATACATTTAATATTAAAAGTATTTTTCAATAAAGTAAAGTATTTTTTCGCAGTTGCCGGATGCTCCGTCTGCATTTTTACACAAAAAAACGGAATATTTTGAGGAATCTCTCCACAGATATTTAAAATTCCTGCCAGTTCCGCAATTTGGCAATGTCTGGCATTCCCAAATTGGGTAGATATTTCCTCTTTTACTTTTGACGAAAATGACAAAAAAACACCTCCCTACCGCTTAGTGCCTGCGGTGCGGGTCTTTCTCCACATCATTGTGCTTAATGAGTACATTATGTCCCTTTTCCTGTAATGCGGCATAAAGTGCGTTTGCCAATGTAACGGAACGATGTCTGCCGCCAGTACAGCCAATGGAGATTACCAAATTGGTTTTCCCCTCTTTGATATAATTGGGAATGAGGAATTGTACCATATCCACCAGTTTTTGTAAGAAAACCTGGCTTTCCTCCGACTGCATGACATATTCATAAACTGGTCTGTCATTGCCCGTCAATTCTTTTAACTCTGGGATATAAAAAGGGTTGGGTAAAAACCGCACATCAAAAACCAGATCACTGTCCGCAGGTATGCCATATTTAAAACCAAAGGAACAAACGGTAATCATTAAGCTTTCGAAATTCCCGTTCTCTAAAAAGATATGATTGATCTGCTCTTTCAATTCCCGGGTTAAGGTGTTGGATGAGTCTAAAATATAAGTTGCCTTTGCCCGCACTTCTTTTAGAATTTCCCGCTCTTTTTGAATCCCCTCTGCCACAGAGCCATTTCTGGAAAGAGGATGACTGCGTCTAGTTTCCTTGTATCTTTTGATGAGTGTGCTGTCAGAGGCATCCAGAAATAAAATTTCATATTCATAATCTTCTTCTTTTAATTTATTTAAAACAGAAAATAAGTCCGTAAATAGTCTGCCGCCACGAATATCTACGCCGATAGCCACTTTATCAATACCGCCGCCTTGTTCATAGCATAACTCTGCAAATTTAGGAATCAAAGCCGGAGGCAAATTATCTACACAGAAAAAATTGATGTCTTCCAAAAATTTCAGTACAGAGCTTTTGCCTGCGCCGCTCATACCCGTTACAATAACAAACCTCATGTTCCTTCACCTCCATATCTTTCGGAAATATCTTTTCCTTAAAGGGTGCTGCCGTCTTCCCCAACAATTCGGATTTCCGGTTCCAGCCATACGCCGAAAGCCTGCTGTACTTTCTCCTGTACCAGCCTGATGAGCTGTAAAATATCCGTTGCCGTCGCATTCCCAGTGTTGACAATAAAACCCGCATGTTTTTCGCTAACTTGAGCACCGCCTACTTGCAGCCCTTTCAGCCCAGCATCATCAATCAGTTTTGCCGCAAAAAATCCTGCCGGACGTTTAAAAGTGCTGCCACAAGAAGGATATTGCAGGGGCTGGCTGTTTCTTCTTTTTTCCGCCAGTTCCCGCATTTGGCTGCGAATTTGCTCTTTGTCTCCCTTTTGCAGGTGAATTACGCCGCCTAATACCACGTATCCCTTTTGTGCAATCACGCTGTGCCTATAAGAAAAATCCAGTTCCTCTACAGAAAGGGTTTTCTTTTCTCCCTGCGGTGTCAGTACATCCACACTTTCCACCACATCTTTCATTTCTCCGCCGTAAGCACCAGCATTCATCACAATGGCGCCGCCAAACGTACCAGGGATACCGGAAGCAAAAACAAATCCATCCAGCCCCGCTTCCGCCGCTTTACTGCCAATGGCAGAAAGCATGGCACCGGCACTGACAAATATCCGTTCTCCTTCTACGCGAATTTGAGAAGCATCTTTTCCAATCTGAATCACTGCGCCACGGATGCCGCCATCGCGTACCAACAGGTTGCTGCCATTTCCCATCACGAATACCGGCATTCCTTCTTGCCGTAATACCTGTAATACTTCCCCTAAATGATCACAATTTTGCAGTACAATAAGTAAATCCGCTTTCCCTCCGGCACGGAACCCAGTACGGCAGTCCATAGGTGCATTGACCAAAATCTGTCCTTCTTCCATAGGGAGTATATTCTGCAGTGTTTGGATGATTTGATCCCGATTCATGTGGATCACACTCCTTTTATCCATTATTCCGACTTCATAATGTTGTTGTCAATTCTGCTTGCCAATTCCTGTGCCGCATCATATCCCATTTTCTTTTGACGGTTATTGATCGCGGCAGATTCACAGATGACGGCTACATTTCTGCCAGGACGAATGGGAATCGTATTGCACAATATCTTCGTTCCCAGTATTTCCATATATTGATCCGACAATCCCAGTCGGTCATATTCCCGCTTCACACCATTCCATAATTCTAAACGGATAATTAGGTCAATATTTTTCCGGTCTTTTACCGCGCCTAAACCAAATAGTTCTTTTACGTTAATAATGCCAATACCTCGTAATTCGATCAGGTTGCGGATCAATTCCGGGCAAGTTCCAATTAGGTTGCCGCTTTCCGGTACACGCTTGATTTCCACCGCATCATCGGCAATCAGCCGGTGCCCTCTTTTGATCAGTTCCAGCGCCGTTTCACTTTTGCCAATGCCGCTGTCACCCAAAATTAAAACACCTTCACCGTAAATATCCAATAACACACCATGTAATGTTACCCGCTCTGCCAGTTGATTACGCAGCCAGTTAATCAAATCCGCCATAAAACTGCTGGTAGTAATCTTCGTACGGAAAATAGGTACATCATATTTGCGCCCCAGTTCCAACATCTCTGGAAATATCTCCATACCTTTGCAAAAAATGACACAAGGCACACGGTGAGCAAAAAACTCTTCCAATGCTGCTTTTCTTTGTTCTTCCTCTAAAGAGAGCAGATAACTGTGTTCCACTCTGCCAATAATCTGTACACGATCCGCATCAAAATTCTCATAAAATCCCGTCAGCTGTAACGCGGGACGGTTCACTTCCATCCGGACAATTCTGCGTCCGTGCAGTTCCAGATCCGGCAGCATATTTTCCAATGCAAAATCCTGCATTAGTGTTCTCATAGGCGCTGCGTACATCTGTCATTGCCTCCTTTTATCTATCTAAAACGTTCGTTTTTTTGCGCTAACGATATCATACTAAAAAATAAAATTCTTTGCAATGCCATTCCATTACTTGGGACAAAATTCTCCCGGAGAAAGCGGCGGCTTTTCCACTCTGACAGTTTCCATCTGCACTTTCTTTTTTCCCATCCTGTTGTTTTTCACTCAAGGGAAAGAAATCCCCCATTTTCAATTTTACTTTCCGCTATTTATCAGCGTAAACTTTTTTAGTCAGTCTTTTCTGTATTCCGGCTTTCATTCCGCTGTTTCCGGCAGCTTGTCATTCACTTCATAAAAGACTGTTCTTCTGTCTCTGGCTGCGTAATCTCTTCCGGTGTCTGACGGAAGAATCGATATACCCCTTCTGCCGCAGGAATGGTCATGCCTTCCGCTTGTAAAAGTTCCTCTACTTCCGCCTTTGCCACCGCTTCTACAGACCCAAACTGGCGTAAAAGCGCCTTCCTGCGCTTTTCACCAATGCCAGGGATGTCATCCAATATAGAATGGAGCTGCCTTTCTTCCCGCAGTTTATGGTGGTAAGTAATGGCAAAACGGTGTACTTCATCCTGGATCCGGGTCACTAGCCGGAAACATTCTCCGTGGGTCGGCAGATTGATTTCCGTTTCCTCAAAAAACAGTCCACGGGTACGGTGTCTGTCATCTTTTACCATACCGCATACAGGAATATCCATGCCAAAGGACGCCAAAACCTCCTGGGCCGCATGGACTTGTGTCTTGCCGCCATCCATAAGAATCAAATCCGGCAGTCTGGTAAAACTGGATTCCTTGCCTAAAGCCCGCTCTTTTAAGCAGTGGCTTAACCTTCTGGTGAGTATTTCCTGCATAGACGCATAATCGTTGGCTCCTGCCACCGTGCGGATACGGAATTTCCGATAATCGCTTTTTTTCGCCTTGCCATTTTCAAATACTACCATACTGCCCACGGATTCAAAGCCCTGAATATTGGAAATATCGTAAGCTTCCACCCGCTCTAAAGGATGAGTCAGCCCCAGAACCTGCCGCAGTTCTTCCATGGCGCCTTTGGTTCTGGATTCTTCTTTACGCAGCCGTTCCCCAAATTGAGAGGAAATGAGAGACGCATTCTGTGCTGCCAAAGTCACTAAACGCTGTTTTTCCCCTTTTTGAGGCACCGTAAAAGTCACTTTGCTTCCTCTTTTTTCCGATAGATACTCCTGTAAAAGAGGCGCTTCCTCTTCTGTTAAAGGATCTTGTAAAATAATTTCTTTTGGTACATACGCAGTACCGCTGTAATATTGGGATACAAACGCAGTCATTACTTCTGAACGGCTCTGATCTTCCGATGCTGTCATAGTAAAATTCTCTCTGCCCGTCATTTTATCTCCGCGTATGAAAAAGACCTGTACTAAACATTCCCCAAATGCCCGTACAAAGGCAATAATATCCACATCTCCCAGACCAGTATTGGAAATTTTCTGCTTCTGTGCCACAAAACGAATGCTGTTAATTTTGTCCCGTAATACCGCAGCTTTTTCAAATTCTAATGCTTCGGCATAAGCATTCATTTCCACTTCCATTTTTTTAAGGATATCCCCATGCTTGCCTTCCAGAAAATCCATGGCGTCTTTCACATAGACAGCATACTCCTCTTTGGAAATTTTCCCGTCGCAGGGCGCCAAACATTGCCCAATATGGTAATTCAGGCAAGGGCGCTCCTTTCCAATATCCCGGGGCAGATTTCTTCTGCATTTGCGGATGGGAAACAGCTTGTGTAACGTTTCCACCGTTTCATGCATCGCCATGACATCCGTAAAAGGTCCATAGTATTTTGCCTTGTCCTTTTGCATCTGCCGTGTAACAAAAATTCTAGGAAAATCCTCCTGTATGGTCACCTTGATGTAAGGATATGTCTTGTCGTCCTTCAGCATAATATTGTAATAGGGACGGTAAAGTTTAATAAGATTGCACTCCAACAGAAGGGCTTCTTTTTCCGAGTCTGTCACAATGTATTCAAACTCTGCAATGTGAGGTACCATGCTGCGTACCTTTGCCGTATGGTTGCGGCTGCTTTGAAAGTATTGTCTTACACGATTACGTAAATTGATGGCTTTACCCACATAGATAATCTGTCCATCCTTGTCTTTCATCAAATAAACGCCGGGACGTGTGGGCAATTTTTTTAATTCTTCCACAATATCAAACATAAATCCGCCTCCTTTCTAGTTCTATGCTGGTTCGCCATACATAGATGGAAAGTACAAAAGCGGCTGAAATCTAATCTTTCCCGCCGCTTTTACAAAATTCAAGTTTCAATTTATAACCAGTGGTATTTTTTTAATACATCCGCAATTCTTCTGCCCATAGGCAGTGCCAGTACATCTTCTTCTGCCACGCCGTGCATTGCTAAAATAGCGGCAGCATAAACTACCACACCCACACAAATAGCCAATAATGTGGAAACCGTATTGTTGTGGCAAAGCATCATCAGCAGCGCATATACCGCCAAAACTGCTGCACCCATCACACAGGAAGCAGCAATAGGCTTTACCAGACAGCTCTTGTAATCAAACTTTGTCTGTGTAATGCGGGTCAGCATCACAATATCAAAAATACCTGCTGCCGCATAGCAAGCTGTCGTAGAAAGTACAGCGCCTACTACATTGAGCGCCGGAATAGGTACCAGCAAAATATTAAAGATAATTTTTGCAATAGCGCCTAAAATCGCACCCACTACCGGCACCTTAATATGGCCAATACCCTGCAAAACGCCGGTAGATGTCTGTACAAATGCCAGAAAAATAATGGAAACAGCACCTACTGTCAAAAGTATTCCTCCATCGCTTGCCTTGGGAAATAGCATCTGAATAATCGGTTTTCCTAACGCGCCAATTCCCACTGCCGCAGGCACACTAATGAGCATGGATAACCGTAACGTCAGTCCCATTTTCCGCTCTACCTGGTCCATTTGTTTCAGCTTCATGGAAGCGGCAATGGTAGGGATTGCCGCCGTTGCCACTGCCGTAGAAATGGAAACAGGCAATGTGGTTAAGGTAACATACTTGCCAGAGAGCTGACCGTATAGCTCCTGTGCCATAGTGTGGCTGTATCCGCCAAATTCCAGCAAGCGGGTCACCATGTTCATATCGATTAAATTGGTCAAAGAAAAAACTGCCGTTCCGGCAATAATAGGCCATGCCGTAGCAAATAAAGTTTTCGCTAACTCTCCAAAAGACTCTTTGGGAATACCTGCCGCTTCGGTTTTTACTTCCCGCTTCAGTTCTTTTCCGCTGTGGAGATGCCATACCATAATGGTAATTAACCCTGCCAAAGCGCCAATGCCAGTGCCGGCAGTACCGCCAGCCGCTCCTAAAGGGATATTCTTTTGTCCGTCTGCTACACCCACACCCAGTAAAATCCATGCCAGATAAACGCTGAAAACCGCATTAAAAATCTGTTCAATGATCTGGGAAAATGCGGTAGGCACCATGGTATTCATACCTTGAAAATACCCACGGTATGCAGACATGATGGCTACAATCAAAAGCGTAGGAGACAGGGTTAAAATACAGTAATAGCTTTCCGGTGAATTTGCCCAGCTGGAAATCTCCGCCGCAAACAAAAACATAAGAACTGCAAAAATACCGCCTAATACTGTAGATACCGTCAAAGAAACACGAAATACTCGGTGGGCATTTCCATACTGCCCTAATGCGCGCCGCTCTGAGACCATCTTGGATATGGCGGCAGGCAATCCTGCAGAGGAAAGAATCAACAGGAAGGTATAGATATAATACCCCGCACTGTAGATTGCATTTCCTTGATCCCCGATCATATTCGTCAGCGGTACCCGATAGGCAAAACCTAATACCCTGACTAAAATCCCCGCTGCTGCCAATATGGCAGCCTGCTTAATGAAAGAACCTTTCTTTCTGCCCTCGGTCATACGGATGCTCCTTTACCGATTATTTTTTGGCAATTAGTTTTCACCATTTCTTGCCCGCTGTTTTCTTCTTAAGCTGGTATCCAGAATCCGCTTTCTCATACGCAGATTCTGAGGAGTTACTTCGATCAGCTCATCATCACTGATAAATTCGATGCATTGCTCCAAAGACATAGTAATGGGTGTTACCAGTTTCAAAGCATCATCGGAACCAGATGCTCTTGTATTGGTCAGCTGTTTTTTCTTGCAGACATTCACTTCCAAATCATTGGAACGCGCGTTTCTGCCAACAATCATACCTTCGTAAACTTTGACACCAGGACCGATAAACAAATCACCACGCTCCTGTGCATTATACAAACCATAAGTAATGGCTTCACCACTTTCAAAGGCAATCAAAGAACCTTGAGAACGGGTAGGAATTTCACCCTTATAAGGTGCATAACCATCAAAGATAGAGTTTAAGATACCATTACCCTTGGTATCTGTCAAAAATTCGTTTTTGTAACCAATTAAGCCTCTGGCAGGAATAGAAAATTCCAGTCTGGTATAACCGCCCTGCGCCGGATACATGTTGGTCATTTCGCCCTTACGGCTGCCCAGTTTTTCAATCACAACACCCACAAACTCTTCCGGTACATCCACTGTTACAGCTTCCATAGGCTCACATTTTTTGCCATCAATTTCCTGGAATAATACTTCCGGTTTGGATACCTGGAATTCATAGCCTTCTCTGCGCAGTGTTTCAATCAGGATAGACAGATGCAGCTCACCACGACCGGAAACCTTCAGCGCATCCATATTTTCCGTATCTTCTACGCGTAAGCTTACATCTGTATTCAGTTCCTTAAAGAGACGGTCTCTCAAATGACGGGATGTTACAAACTTGCCTTCTGTGCCTGCGAAGGGACTGTCATTTACGGAGAAGGTCATAGACAGTGTAGGCTCAGAAATCTTTACAAACGGCAGGGGCTCCGGTTTTTCCGGCGCACAGATAGTATCTCCAATCATAATGTCCTCAATACCGCTGAGGGCAACGATTTCGCCTACACCTGCTTCTTTTACTTCCACGCGCTGTAACCCTTCAAATTCATACAACTTGGTAATGCGCACTCTTTTCTGAGTTTCCTGGTTGTGCATATTCACTACTACTACTTCATCATTGACATGGATAGAACCGTTTTCGATCTTGCCAATACCGATCCTGCCTACATATTCACTGTAGTCAATCGTAGAAATCAGTGCCTGCAAAGGCTCGTCCGGATCGCCCACAGGTGCCGGAATATGGCGCAGCACTGCTTCGAAGAAAGGCTGCATGTCTCCCTCTCTTACCTCCGGATCCTCAGAAGCGTAACCGCCTCTTGCAGAAGCGAAAATGAAAGGTGCATCCAGCTGTTCATCGCTGGCATCCAGTTCCAGGAACAATTCCAGTACTTCGTCTACCACTGCCTGAGGTCTTGCTTCCGGACGGTCTACTTTGTTAACACAAACGACTACCGGCAGATCCAATTCCAGTGCTTTGCGCAGTACAAACTTAGTCTGAGGCATAGGACCTTCAAAAGCGTCTACCACCAGTACAACACCGTCTACCATTTTTAGTACACGTTCTACTTCGCCGCCGAAATCTGCGTGACCAGGGGTATCAATAATGTTAATCTTTGTGTTTTTATAGAATACTGCGGTATTTTTGGAAAGAATTGTGATACCTCTTTCCCGTTCGATATCACCACTGTCCATGACTCTTTCTTGCACATTCTGGTTGCTGCGGAAAATACCACTTTGGCGTAACAGCTGGTCTACCAGTGTAGTTTTGCCATGGTCAACGTGAGCAATTATTGCAATATTACGAATATCTTCTCTTGCTGTTTTCATTGGTTTTGCGCTCCTTGCTATTTTTATCTTCTATTCTTTTCTTCTCAAAAACGCTAACTTATATTGTAACACAGGAAAAAGCAGTATGCAAATTTTTTCCCCTTTGCACTTTAAAAAATACCCAATCCCCAATAAAGGAGAAAAACTACCGCTACACTGCCTAATACAACTTCCACTACACTGCGTTTTTTCAAAGAAAGTACCAATGCCACAACTGCGCCTGCCACACCAATATAAGGATACGCAGTATCCATTTCTAATACTCCAGGATAAATCAATACAGAAACGGCTGTAATGGGAGTCAGTTGTAAAAAGCGCTCCATTCTAGGGCTTAATTTCATTCGGTTCATGAAAAAGAGAGGAATACCGCGGGTCAGGTATGTTGCTGCAGCCATACCCAATATCAAAAGCGCAATTTCTTCACGCATGGTTCTCATCCTCCTTTTCTGTTAAATATGTTCCAAATGCAGCGCCTGCTAACATCGCAATCATAATAGAAACGCCCTGGGGTAAAAATAACTGTCCTACTTGGTTGCAAACCATTGCAAAGATCGCCGTTGCCCATAAACTTTTTCTGCCGTTTATGGAAGTAATTAAAATACGGATGAATGCGGCATAAAATACAATGCTTAAACTTTTGCTTAAGATAGGCGGCATAATGGAAGCGGCAATACACCCTAAAAAAGTACTTCCAACCCATGTAAGAAATAGGGTAATTCCCACACCGGTCATAAATGCACCATTTTGATCTTTCTTTTCCGCAATAGAAAAAACAGCAAAGGATTCGTCTACAATCAGTAAAGAAGCTAAAAAACGCTTACCAAAGGATTCTTCTTTTAAAGCATTCATGACATATGTACTCATAATTAAGTGCCGTAGATTTACTAAAAAAATAGTAATCCAAATGGATGGCAGGGACGCCGCCTGTACCAGTAAATTCACTGCCATAAATTGGCTTGCTCCTGCCACCACAAAAAAGGACATCGCTGTAGCTTCTAACACGGAAAGCCCAGCCTGCATGGCTACAATGCCAAAGGTAATTCCTGTCGGGAATACGCCCAAACAGATTGGTAATACACGTACCACGCCTTTTTTGATTTGTTTCATCTGTTCCATTGGTTTACCCCTTCTTTCTAAAAAATCTTTGTCATTTCTGTTGTTGTACCTCTCAGCTTTCTTGTAAATACACAACAAAATATTTCACGTTTTTTCACTTTACCAAAATAAAATTCCCCTAAACGCAAAAAATCTCCACGCTGTATAAACAGCGTAGAGATTGTTTGGTACTGAACTTTCTGTTATTCTGGTATATTTCGGAATACCGTTAAAACGGCAGTCTGTGAACTACTCAAATAATTGGGAATGATCAGATACGAGTTACGTTTGCAGCCTGAGGACCCTTAGCACCCTGAACTACTTCGAATTCTACTTCCTGACCTTCTTCCAGAGTCTTGTAACCCTCAGCCTGGATAGCAGAAAAATGTACGAATACATCGTCTTCACCGGGTACAGAGATAAAGCCAAAGCCCTTTTCTGCGTTGAACCATTTTACAGTTCCTTTTTTCATTTCAAAATCCTCCTACACACTACAATGGAAATAAATTACTTTTTCAGTTTAACATATATTTTCTATGGTGTCAATTGAAAACTTCTGATGTCCTTTTGCAGAATATTTACACATTTCGATAATTTTCGTCCTCTTGTAAATCCCCTGCATTGATGGCTGCGCGCGCCAGCTGATCACACCGTTCGTTTTCCGGATTGGCGGCATGACCTTTTACCCAGATAAATTCCACATGATGGATTTCTGTCAGTTCCAAAAGCCGTTTCCACAAATCCACATTGGAAGCTTTTGCTTTTGGTGTACGATACCAGTTTTTTCTGCGCCAGTTGGTCACCCAGCCTTTATTCATGGCGTCTACCACATACTTAGAGTCGCTGTAAAGCAGTACATGACACGGTTCTTTCAGGCATTCCAGTCCTTTAATCACCGCCAGCACTTCCATGCGGTTATTCGTCGTCAAACGAAATCCTTCTGATAGTTCTTTTCTGGCTGTACCATAGAGCAGTACCACACCATATCCGCCGGCACCAGGGTTTCCGGAACAAGCACCATCTGTATAGATTGTCACTTGTTTCATGAATGGATCCCCTCCCGCAAAAATGCAGCAGCAATCTCCATATCTTCTGCTGTTGTAATTTTAATATTGCGGTAGCTTCCTGCAACCACTCTGGGATGGAGCCCTGCGAATTCCGCCACAGATGCGTCATCTGTACCATGAAAATCATTGGCATACGCCTTCTTATAAGCGGCAATAATTAAGTCCACACGGAAAACCTGAGGTGTCTGTATCTGCATGAGACTTTCCCGATTCGGTGTAGCAATGACACAGCGGCGTTTATCGCAGATTTTGATGGTATCCTTCACCGGCATGCCTACAATCGCGCCATCTTCCGTCTGTGCCGCCGCAATGGCTTCTTTGAGCATTTTTTCTGTAACAAAGGGACGAACGCCGTCATGAATCAGTACAATATCCGTTTCACCGGGGATCGCATCCAGTCCATTTTTTACCGAATCCTGTCTTTCTGCCCCGCCCTGCACTACAGTATAAATTTTTTGGTAGTGATTTTTTGCAATAATCTGCTCTACCGCTTCTGTTTCATTTGCCACTAGAACAATACGGTTAATCAATGGGCTTTTTTCAAAAGCATCAATCGTATGGGCTAGGATTTCCCTGCCTTCCAGCAGCAGAAACTGCTTGGAAACCCTGCCTCCCATACGCGTACCTTTTCCAGCCGCTACAATGATAGCAGTACAATAAGGATGTTTCGTGTTCATCTGGTTTTCCCTCGATTTCTGTTTCAAAAAGTTCTTCCGTTACTTGTCCATTTTGGCAAAGATCATACGCCCTGCTGCCGTCTGTAATACACTGGTAACGGTTACTTGCATTGTTTCTCCAATAAAGCGGTTTCCGCCATCAACGACAATCATGGTACCGTCATTAAGGTATGCTACTCCCTGACCAGCTTCCTTGCCGCTTTTGATAATGGTAACCTGCATTTCCTCACCGGGCAGTACAACTGGTTTGATGGCATTTGCTAATTCATTGATATTTAGTACCCGCACACCTTGAAATTCCGCTACTTTATTCAGATTGTAGTCATTGGTTACCACAAAAGCATCCAATTCTTCTGCCATCTTTAAGAGCATCGCATCAACTTCCATAGGTTTTTCCGGTGTAAAGCTGCGAATTTCTACCGGCACTGCCAGCTGCTTCTGGATTTCATTTAAAATATCCAGCCCGCGCCGTCCACGGTTTCGTTTCAGCCCATCGGCAGAGTCTGCAATGTGACGCAGCTCATCCAATACAAACTCCGGAATAATCAAAGTACCTTCGATAAAACCGGTTTGCAGCAGATCCAGAATACGTCCGTCAATAATAACGCTTGTATCTAAAATCTTCGGTCGACCGATAGAATAAGTTTCTTCTGTCTCCTTTGTTTTTGCCAGCACCTCATTTAAATTAGGCACATGTACTTCATCTTTTTTGCGGCGAGCCACCCGCATTCCCAAAAATCCGAATATCACATTCAATAAAACGGTAATGACTGTTCCTAAAACGCCCATATTCCGGAAAGCGGAACCGATGAGATTTGCCAAAATCAAACCAATGCCCAGACCTGCCACTGTCATCAGCAGTTCTTTCACATTCATTTTTGCAAGTCTTTCTTCCGCTTTGCCCAATCTGGTTAAAATTGCGTTGGCTGCTGCCATAGAAAAATAAAGATAAGTTATAAGTCCGAAGAGAAATGCAATGGCCAGCACGGTGTAAACGGGTAAAGTAATCCCCAGTCCAAAAATATCCGCTACAAATATTAGATGTGCAAAACCATATGTTAAACTTGTCACGATCAGGCTCAGTAAAATTTCAATATATCCATTGAGTTTCATTCTTTCCACCTCCTTTCTGCGCCATTCATTGGCAAAATCACCACAAATAGTGATACTTCTGCCATAATACAATATTATCAATATTACCCAAAAATTGCAAGTTAATCTCGTATTATATTTCTTAAAAAAACTTTCTTTTCGACAAGAATTATAAAAAAAGAACGAAAATGAACACTAAAATTTTTCTGTTTTTACCGATTTCAAAAATATTTTCAATTTTTTTCTGTCGGCTGTGCATCTGTATGAATACATCCCATTGGAAATTGTTTTCTTTGTTGTATTTTTCTGCCTTCTTTGATATACTATAGACAAGTATTGGATTCCTGTTTGGTATCACCTTTTAGGAGGTTTTTCTATGACAGATTATGAAATTTTCAGCGATGGTGCTTGTGATCTGCCTTTAGATCAAGTAGAAAAGTTGGGTGCACATACCATTCCATTTTATGTTTCGCTCAATCAAAAAGATTATCATAAAGAATTGGTAGATCTTTCTTCCGAAGCTTTCTACGAAGATTTGGTAGAAAAAAATGGATTTCCGAAAACTTCTTTGCCTTCTGTGCAAGACTATATTGATGCATTTAAACCTGTATTGGAAGCTGGAAAGAATCTGATCTGCTTAACCATAACCCATACTTTAAGCGGTTCTATTCAATCTGCTGCGAATGCGGCAATGATTCTATCCGAGCAGTTTCCCCATGCAAAAATTTACGCTATGGATAGTTTTCATGCCACCGGTTCCCAGCAGTTAATGCTTTTGGAAGCATTACGCATGAAACAAGCAGGCAAAACTTTTGACCAGGTAGTAAAATATTTGGAACAGGCAAAAAATGATGGTCGTATTTTCTTTATGATTCAGTCTTTGACACACCTGCAAAAAGGTGGCAGAATTGGAAAATTAGCCTCTCTTTCCACCAGTATTTTAAAGATTAAGCCCTTGATTGCCTTGTCCGGTGGCGAAATTAGTGTTGCCGGTATTGCGCATACCAGGAAAGGTGGTATCAAAAAGTTAGCGGAAATTACCGCAGACCATTTCCAGAAAACAAAAGAAAATCCTCAGGATTATCGTTTTCTCATAGGCACCACGAATACTTGGGATGAGGTACCGGTTTTAGAAGAAGCTATCTGCAACGCAGTTCCCGATATCCAAGAAATTTCCAGCTTCCAAATCGGTGCAACCATTGCATCCCACACTGGTCCCGGCACTTTGGGTGTATGTTGCATGAAGCGTTTTGAAGCTTATGAATAATCCAAAAAAGCATCTCCTTAAACAGGAGATGCTTTTTTGATTTCTATTTAAAATTACACATTTTCCTTGCTTTACTATTTTTATTTGGAACTATTCCTCGTATCTGCTCCATCATACAGGATATTGCTGTTTCGTATTTTCAGTATACCATTAAGTTTCTTTTTTCCACGCACTTCCATAATGGTAGACTCTTTCCTGAGTAACAAACATATAGCAAGATACTGCCAGCCCTGCCGCCTCTGCAGCCACCACTGCCAGCCAAATACCATTCAGATCCAGCACCAGCGGCAGTAAAAATACCGCGCCTATCTGGAATACAAAGGTACGCAGGAAAGAAAGAATCGCAGAAATTTTGCCATTGCTCAGTGCTGTAAAGAAAGCGGAACTCCAGATATTCACACCTGTCAATAAAAACATCAGAGAATATAAACGGAATCCATGACAGGTCATCTCCATCAAATCCGGGTCATAAGAAACAAAAATACCCACTAAAGGTCTGCATAATACTTCTGCTAAAATTGTCATTATCAGCCCGGTCACGGTTAAAAGACGGATGCTTTTGCTATAGAGGTTATGCAATTCCCCGTGGTTTTGGGCGCCGTAGTGATACCCTATTACCGGTGCCGAGCCAACGGAATACCCAATAAAGATAGACGTAAAGACAAAGTTGACATACATAATCACGCCGTAAGCCGCTACCCCATCTTCTCCTACCATTTTCATCAATAAAAAGTTATAGAGAATATTGATCGTAGACATGGATAAGTTGCTGACCATTTCAGAAATACCGTTGCTGCATGCCTCCCATAGAATAGACCAGTCCATTTTCGTAGGGCATAGACGAAGTAAAGAGTCATTTTCCCGGCTGAAATAAATGAGAGGAAATATCCCGCCAAAAAGCTGCCCGATACCGGTAGCAAGAGCCGCTCCCGCGATTCCCCATTCAAAGATAGCAAGGAATACGAAGTCCAGTACGCCGTTTAAAACGCCACTGCATAATGAAACCTTCAAACTCATATCCGGTCTCTGTGCCGTCACAAAAAAGTTCTGGAACATATTCTGCAATACAAACACCGGCAAAAATACAAATAAGATTCTGCCGTAAACAATGCAGTTTTCTAGCATTTCACCCTCTGCGCCCAGTGCCACAGAAATTTCCGGTGTAAAAATAAAGCAAAGAATTGCGACTGCTGTACTCATCACAAATCCAGCCAGAATCATTAACGTAAAATATTCATTTGCCTTTTCTTTTTTTCTCTGTCCTAAAGTACGGGAAACAATAGCGCTTCCGCCAGTTCCCAACATAAAACCAATGGCAGCAATGCACATCAAAACCGGGAAAATAAGGTTTAACGCTGCAAAAGGTGTTTTTCCTGCATAGTTGGAAACAAAAAAGCCGTCCACAATGCTATAAAGAGAGGTACAGACCATCATTATAACGGAAGGCAATACAAATCGCAGCAGCCTGCCTGTAGTAAAATGATCTGATAGTTGAATATGCACGTTTTTCTCCTCCTTTTTTCCCAGCATAACTTTTTGCGATAAATCTAAATTGATCTTTTTCGAAAATAAGCCGCTTCCAGCCATTTTTTTGTCTGCATTTTCCAGAAAAAAAATATCTTTATTTGTACTTTCTGACCAGACTGCCCCTATTGTAGCTGTACGCATAAGGGTTGTCAAAACACGTCCTATAGAAGCATAAAAAAGAGGACTTTTCCTAAAAGCTCCCCTTTTCTTTTCCCATTCTTTTGGGAAAATTGTTTATTATCTTCCCGTACCTAACACATCAGATACTTCCGTAATGGTTACATAGGCTTTGGGATCTTTTTCCTGTACCAGACTGCGTACTTTATTGATCTGGAAACGGTTCACTACAAAATAAATCAGTTTCTTGTCACTGTCGGAATAATATCCTTTTGCATCCAGTATGGTAATGCCGTTGCCAAATTCGTTGGATAACGCTTCGCAGATTTCTTCCGGGCGGTTAGTAATAATCATTGTGGATTTTGCCTTATCCAAACCTTCTGCAATAAAGTCCACCGCTTTCAAAGCGGAAGCATATGTCACAATGGAATACAGCGGTAAAATCCAGCTGGATTTCAATAGTCCTGCCACAACGTAAAGAATTACATTATAACTCATCACAAACGTACCTACTGTCAGCCCCAATTTTTTTGCAAACAGAACTGCCAAAACATCCACACCGTCCATTGCTCCGCCGAACCGAATCGCTAAACCGCTGCCCACACCGGAAATCAGTCCGCCAAAAATAGCGCATAACAATAAATCCGTTTCTGCAAGAGGTGATGCTACACTCACATCCACCGGCAGTACATCTGTAATAAGCCATGTGACAATAGAATAAATACCGACCGTGTAAATTGAGTAGAGCGTAAACGCTGTACCCATTTTTTTATAACCATAAAAAAACAACGGAAAATTCAGGATAATTAAAAAAGCAGCCAAAGGCAGTTTTTCTGCCGTAACCTGTGCCAAAAGCATAGATGTGCCGGAAATTCCCGAATCATATAAATTAACGGGATATAAGAAAAATGTAATGCCAAATGCATTGACTATGCCGGCTATTGTCAGCATCAAAAAGTTTTTTACATGTAATTGATCTTTCATAACTTCACCTCTTTATTCTTTTTTTCTTTTGCTTCTGCCGAAAACTGTCTATCATCTCCTTTTTTCTGTTCTCCCCCCCCAACTATGTCACCAAGTAATTGTGATCCTATTACTAAGGCCTTTTTATTTTATAAAATTCCTGTCTTTCCCGCAACCGTTACCTCATATAAAAAAGAATCCTTTCCCTGTTATATTCTGGAATCTGTCTTTGTTTCATGAAAATCATTTTTCATCCATCACTTCATCATTGTATGTCATATCATTTTTTGACAAAACACAATTCTTTTTTATACTTTCATTGCTGCAAATATTTTTCTACCAGTTGTTGTAAATATGCCAGCACTTCTAAAGATTCATCCAAAAAGGGAGATGATGGCAGCGTAACAAACCAGAATTGTCGATATAAATGCAAAACACTCTCGTCCAAAACAGCAATATCTCCCTGCTCGATTTCTTTTTTTGCACCTTGTTTGTATGCAAAGGTAATGCCAAAGTCTTTTTTCACCAGTTCCAAAATGACAGGAATACTCTCAAATTGGTATATCCCCTGGAAATGGTACAGGTCATATCCCCTTGCCTGTAATGTTTTTTCTAAAATATCCCTGGAACCACTTCCAGGCTCCCGCAAAAGCAGCGGTGCCGAAAAAGTATCTTTCAGACTTTCGCAATGGCTGTACTTTCCCCCTGATTTGCATAGTCCCACAAAATCCGCATTCATAAAAGCATGGCTTTCGTACTTGCTGTGATCGAAATTGCCTTCCAATAGCGCAAAGTCAATCTTGCCTTTCTCTAAATAAGAAAGTAAGACAGCTGTATTTTGCACCGTCATCTCAACAGGTCTGTCAGAAAACCTGTCCAGAAAGTCCGCCATAATGTATGGCATAACTCCCGCATTAATAGAACGGGTTGCTCCGAAACGAATAGGCGTCTGCGGCATAGTCTGCATACGGTAAGTAATCTGCTGCTCCATGGTATAGAGCCGGTGCACCATGTCATAGAAAAGCTTTCCTTTTTCCGTTAAAGTAAGTTTTCTTCCCGCTTTGATAAAAAGCTTTGCTCCATATGTTTCCTCTAATGTGTGTAAATGCTGCGTCACAGCCGGCTGAGTCAAATGCAGTTTTTCCGCACATTTTACAGTATTTCCTTCTTCCACCATAGTTAAAAATGTGATTAAATTCCGTTCAATCATACATCGCTCCATTGTATAAAAATATTTTATATATTTATCAAAAACTATGATTTGATTTTATATGTTTTTCCAGATATAATCAAGGGAAAAAAATAAAAATTTGACAAATTATGTTAGGAAAGGATTATAATAATGGAAAGAAACATCAAAGAACTGGGCGCAGGATTTCTGGTATGTCTCATTCTTGCACTTACCGCGCAAGGGATTGCGAAAATATTCCCCACCATTGGCGCAGCCATTTTTGCCATTGGTTTGGGTATCATCTGTGGCAACACATTTTTGAATAAAGACTGTTTGACTGCCGGCACCGCTTTTTCTGAGCGTAACTTGTTGGAATACTCCATCGTTCTGACTGGTGCTACTTTGGTATTGGGTGACATTTTAGCCCTGGGTATTTCTGGCTTAGCTTTTATCGCCTGCCAGATGGCATTGACCATCACTTTTGCCTACCTCATCGGTAGAAAACTGCAGTTTGGTCGCCGCTTCTGCCTGCTGATGTCTGCGGGAAATGCAGTTTGCGGTTCCAGTGCCATTGCGACCGTTTGCCCTGTTGTACAGGCAGATCGTAAAGATAAAGGTATCTCCATTACAACTGTAAACTTAACAGGTACTGTTTTGATGATCCTTCTGCCCCTCCTTACCAGTGTACTGTATCAACACGAGATGCTGCCCACTGCCGCAATGATCGGCGGTGTGTTGCAGTCTATTGGTCAGGTTATCGCTTCAGCAGCTTTGGTTGGAGAAGCATATGTCCCCACTGCCACAATCTTTAAAATTATCCGGATTGTATTTCTGGTATTTGTTGCTTTGTTTTTTTCCAAAATGAATACTTCCGAAGAAGGCAAGCTTTTTGAAAAAAACCAGTCTCAAGGCGCCACGGTAAAAACTGGTATCCCTTGGTTTATAATTGGCTTTTTCATCCTGTCAATTTTAAATACCATTGGCTTAATTCCCCAGAGTGTTTCTAATATTGCTCACACCATCAGCGGACAGTTTGAGATCATCGCTTTGGCAGCCATTGGTATGCGTGTAAAATTCAAAGACCTGATTCAAGATGGACCCAAAGCCCTCTGTTACGGTTTGTCTGTGGGCGCGGTTCAAATTATCATCGCCTTTGTTTTGATCCAATGCGGTATTCGTTCAAATTCTATCATCAAAATTAGGTAAGGGCTAACATATAACAACGGATATTCTTTTGAAAACATGCACAGCGTTAAGCAATGATGTCAAAGATATGATGGAAATTGCGAAAGATTGATAGAAACCATAATTACTTTTATAAAAAGGAGACGATTATTATGGCAAAGACTTTTGGTGACGCAGAACGTTTCATCCTATCACTTTTTAAGGCGGGAGCTACTTTTACATATCATGATGTAAGTTATACCGTCACAAAATCAGGCAAACCAACTTGTAGAAAAGGAGAACCTAAAACAGATATTTATATTGCGGCTGAGGATGTTCACCGTAATATTGCTGAATTTAAAATCTCATTCAAAAAACAGAATGCCGATTTTCTTGAAAATAAGACCAATTCTGAACGTGCCGAGCAGCTTTTTGGCACAGACTGGGAAAACATTATTTCTAACGCCACCTTGGCTCTTCAAGATGAATTCTTATCTCGTATATTAATTTATAAAGAAAAACTTGGCAGAACAGACAAAGGTGCCATAACTCTCGGTTGGAAATTTGAATTATTAAATGTTGAAAGTGGTCAACTCAGTGGAAATATGCGGTTATCACGTGAACAAATGATAGATGTTTATGCCGGAACTAATCTCAAGGGTGACAAACGAGATGCCTTTGTCAACGGAAAACAAATTCCTTTCAGCGGTGTAGCAAACTATATTCTTTTTGAGAATACTATGGTTCAAAACACCCAGGAAGCCATTGATTCTCTTATTCCAATTGAAGACTATGTTTCTTTACATCCAGACGTTTATTTTGCATGCAAAGCACTCAACTACAGAACATTCCACCAAAAATATGATGGAAACAGACCTCTCGCAGTATATGTTGACTGGTTTGCAAATAATGGAAAACTTGATTACAAAATTCGATTTGATACCCCTCTGAAACATGGTGGTGATTATGCATATGCCCGTTTAAAAACAGCTATGGATATCCTCAATGTAAAAACAACCGATGACTTGAATTATGAAAATGTAGAGAATCCAAACATAATCCATGAATAAAAAACGGAGAGATGTATTAACCAATTGCATCTCTCCGTTTTTTATTTTTCTAAAGCCTCTCTGATTGCTGTTGCAATCTCATAAGCAAGATTAACTGGAACTGCATTTCCAATCATCTTATATCCTGTATCAACCGTATCATAAATAAATTTAAAATCATCTGGAAAGCCTTGAACTCTAGCCACTTCTCTAACTGTCATTCGTCTATAAAGGTTCTCTTTTCCTTCGACAAACCTACAAACATTTTTTTCCACTTTTACCATTTTAGGTGCTTGTGGATGAAGTTGACATTGTCTGCCGGATGCTTGAACTGTATACCCTTGTTCATCCCAAGATTTCACTCGGTTTCGGCTCATAAATATTGTAGAATACGCTCCCGTAAAATACTCATTATTATTGATTGCGTCTGGATTTCTATGATTCTTTTCTCCAGCAGGTACTGCAGTATCTTGTAAATCCCAAATGACATCTCTTAGCGTAATCTTTTTATCATCGTCTTTTGTGGAACCTTCCGGAAATTTGAAATCAATGTGAAGATCCTTTCTAAACCCAATGTAGAATACCCTTTTTCTTTCCTGTGCCACTCCATAGTCCTTGGCATTCACAAGTGTGATTGAAACATCATACCCACACTCCTCAAACATCGAAATAATATTCTGCACCGCTTTTGAATGTCTATTGGCAAGCATGCCGCTTACATTCTCTGCCAAGAAAAATTTAGGCTGCTTGTCTTTTAAAATACGAATATAGTCAAAGAACAACTTGCCCCTATCATCCTCAATTCCTCGTAAAGCTCCAGCTTCTGACCAAGACTGGCAAGGCGGTCCGCCAATAATCCCATCCACCTCATCAGGGAAATCACTTTCTTTGATATTTCTAATATCACCTTTTATCAATTTTGTTTTAGGATGATTTGCTTCAAAAGTATCCCAGATCGTTTTATCAAATTCATTGGCAACAGGTATATTAAAACCCGCTTTTTCAAATCCAAGATCTAATCCCCCGCACCCGCTGAAAAGGCTAATAACATCCATTATTTATCCTCCTTCAAAATTTCGCCCAATTCGAAATCTATATTGTGCTGATTACAATATTCTTTAATTTTTTTTAATGTTTTGTAGTTTGGAATGGCTCGCCCATTTTCCCACCTATTTACCGTTGAAAATGAGACACCTATTGCATCAGCAAAATCCGACTGGCTTAAAAGGCATCGTTTTCTTACATCTTTTAATATATTTTTACACGCCATAAAAATGCTCCTTTCACTAGCCGTAAGTATAGCATTTATATAGCGTTTTGTGAAGCCATTAATCAGATTTGGCTGCAAGATTTTTTAAATCCCTTCCTGATTCAAATTTTTGTTATTTATTCCTTCATATCAGCTTTGCCAAATAGACAAATTCGTACTTACCTATTCATAAGCATCAAAAAAGGGCTTTCCGCAAGACTTCATTTATCTTTTTATGATAGCCATTTAGAAAGTCCTTTATCTGCTGCACTATATTCACTTGTCAGGGTCCGCCTTTGACATTAAGACAACCGTCTCAACATGGAACGATACGATAGGCTGAATGTCTTCGCTGTTTTTACGAGCAAGGAAACATATCCACAGCCTTTTTCGTTGTTTAGTCGTTTGTGGAAACATATCCATAAAACTGGAATTTAGCAGTTTGGCGCCGGTGCTTTAACAACAATAAACTCCAGCGTTTCTTCAGAAACATTTTTTAAGTTCATTTTTGTATGGAATGGAACTTTTAATACTGTTCCTGCCTGATATTCATGTGTTTCCTGTTCATTCAAAGTCGCTGATAATGTTCCGCGAACAACTGTAATATACACACTTTTTGCATTTGAAAAATGCTCTGGCAGACATTCACCCTTATTCAAGATCATATGCATATAGTGTATATTTTCATCAATAATTACCTTTTCAACTGTTTTTTCATTTCCTTGTGTTAATTTAAAAATTTGTTCAATCATATTTTTCCGTCTCCCTTTGTGTTTCATCAACTCTGTAAATTCATATTTTCCGCTTACGCTACAGGCGGGTCGAAATCCTCGTCCGTACACTTACGGATGATTCTCTTTGTTTTTTCAATAGGTAGAGGCACATTTTCTTCACTGAAATACTCAATATTCACTACCTCTACA
>CALWKY010000065.1 GCA_944381395.1 uncultured Lachnospiraceae bacterium | reverse complement strand
TGCTTTCTGCGGCATCTTTGCCTACCATATGCTCGATACCGGCATACAAGTCTTCCGTGTTTTCACGAATGACAACCAGGTCTACATTTTCATATCTTGCCAGGGTGCCGGGATATGTTTTTGCAGGGCGCACGTTGGCATACAGGTCGAAAGTCTTGCGCATGGCTACATTTACACTACGGAAGCCTTTGCCAACGGGTGTAGTAATGGGACCTTTCAGCGCAACGCCGTTTTTGCGGATGGATGCGATGGTTTCATCGGGCAGGGGTGTGCCGTATTTTTCAATCATCGCTTCTCCAGCATGGGCAATTTCCCACTGGATATCTACGCCAGTGGCGTCCACGACTTTTCTAGCTGCGGCAATGACTTCGGGACCGCTTCCGTCACCGGGGATAAGTGTTACTGTATGCTGCATAGGATGTTTCCTCCTTTTGTTTTTCTTTTTAGTGTTCGTTTGCCTGTTTTGTGAAGTTTAACAGACCGCCTGCCAGCAGAATGTCTTTCTGTCTTTCGGAGATATTCAGCTTGGTTGCGATTTCGCTGCCATCTCTCAGATTGGTTATCATAACCAGTTCACCATTGGCAGCACCTTTGATCTGATCCTGCGCGTAGTGGATCACCAGCTCATCACCCAGGGAGATATTATCATAATCCCATTCATTGACAAAGATCAGAGGCAGGATGCCATTATTGATCAGGTTTGCCATATGGATACGGGCAAAACTCTTGGCAATGACACCCTTTACGCCTAACTGCAAAGGTGCCAGTGCAGCGTGCTCACGGCTGGAACCCTGACCATAGTTCTGACCTGCGATGATAAATCCGCCGCCAGCTTTTTTCGCTCTTGCGGGGAAGTTAGGATCGCAAGGAGTCAGGCAGAAATCTGCCAGGTAAGGCACATTGGAACGGAAGGGAAGCAGTTTTGCGTTGGAAGGCATGATATGGTCGGTAGTAATATTATCGTCTACCTTAATCAATGCTTTACCGCTGATTTCCTTCTCCATTTTTGTATTCTTGGGGAAAGGCTGAATGTTAGGACCGCGTACTACCTTTACATCCTTCGGAGTTTCAGAAGGAGGGATAATCAGATTGTCATTGACAAAGAAGTGCTCCGGCATAGTTACAACGGGTGCTTCACCCAGGGTACGAGGATCGGTCAAGACGCCGGACAATGCGCTGGCAACAGCGGTTTCGGGGCTAACCAGATAAACCTGTGCGCTCTTGGTGCCGCTTCTGCCTTCAAAGTTACGGTTGATGGTACGCAGGGAAACTGCTTTGGTAGCAGGCGCCTGACCCATACCGATGCAAGGACCGCAGCCGCATTCCAAAATACGTGCGCCGGAAGCAATGATATCTGCCAGTGCGCCATTGGCAGCCAGCATGGTCATCACCTGTTTAGAGCCGGGAGCAATTACCAAAGATACATTGGGATTTACAGTCTTACCCTTTAATAATGCAGCAACAGTCATCATATCGGTATAAGAAGAGTTGGTGCAGCTGCCGATAGCTACCTGATCGATTGCCATGCCAGCCAGTTCCGCAACAGGTTTTACCGCGTCAGGGCTGTGAGGGCAAGCGACCAAAGGTTCGATTTCATCTAAAGCAATGGTGATTTCTTCATCATAAGAAGCGTCTGCGTCCGCTGCCAGGGGAATCCAGTCTGCTTCTCTGCCCTGTGCCTTCATAAATGCCAGAGTGACTTCATCACTGGGGAAAACAGAAGTGGTCGCACCCAATTCTGCACCCATATTAGTGATGGTTGCACGCTGGGGAACGCTTAAGGTCTTTACACCTTCGCCAGTATATTCCATAACTTTTCCAACGCCGCCCTTTACGGAAAGCCGACGGAGGATTTCCAAAATCACATCTTTCGCAGTAACCCAAGGGCTCAGTTTGCCAGTGAGGTTTACCTTGCAAACTTTAGGCATTGCCAGATAATAGGCACCACCGCCCATTGCAACAGCTACATCCAGACCGCCGGCGCCGATGGCTAACATGCCGATGCCGCCGCCGGTAGGGGTATGGCTGTCGGAACCCAGCAGTGTTTTGCCGGGTTTGCCAAAACGTTCCAGATGTACCTGGTGGCAGATACCGTTACCGGGCTTGGAGAAATAAATGCCGTGCTTATTGGTTACGGTTTGGATGTACTTATGGTCATCGGCATTTTCGAAACCAGTCTGCAGAGTGTTATGATCGATGTACGCAACGCTTTTTTCTGTGCGGACGGTGGGGATACCCATAGCTTCAAACTGCAAATAAGCCATAGTACCAGTAGAGTCCTGGGTTAAAGTCTGGTCAATATGAATGGCGATTTCCTGTCCGGGTACCATTTCACCGCTGACCAAATGTGCAGAAATCAATTTTTGTGTCAAATTCATGGTTATTTCCTCCATTTGAATTGCTCTTTAGAATAAATCATTATGTAATCCGAAGTATTAGTTTTTACGCAGCTGCATAAGAGCAGGGGTCAGTGTTTCCATGGCGTGTACCATTTCTTCTTTGCTGATGAAGGAAACACGACCGTCTTCATACTGCTGGTCTACCCATTCCTTCAGGGTGGCAACTTCGGGTGCATACTTAGACAGTTTTTCTTCTTCCGGCAGCTTCAGATATTGATTCAGCCAGTAAGCAATGCCGGCAGAACCGGAGTTTTTATTGATCTCAACACCCAGCGGGCGATTGAAGATTTTTTCCGTGTTAAATACATTATAAATCTCCGGATCTTTTGCGACACCGTCTGCGTGGATACCGGCACGGGTTACATTAAAGTCACGACCGACAAAGGGTGTACGGTCGGGGATTTGATAGCCCAGTTCTTTTTCATAATATTCGGCGATTTCTGTAATTACAGTGGTATCCATGCCATCCAATGTGCCGCGCATCTGGGCATATTCGATGACCATAGCTTCCAAAGGAGTGTTGCCGGTGCGTTCACCGATACCCAGCAGGGAACAGTTGACGCCGGAGGCACCATACAGCCATGCGGTAGTAGCATTGACAACAGCTTTATAGAAGTCATTATGACCATGCCATTCCAAAAGCTCGCTGGGGATACAAGCATAGTGATTGATGCCGTAAACAATACCGCCGACGGAACGAGGCAGGGTAGCGCCGTGATAGGGTACGCCATAGCCCATGGTATCGCAAAGACGAATTTTAATGGGTCTTTGGTATTCTTCCATCAGTTTATAAAGTTCGGTGGCAAAAGGAACGACGAAACCATAGTAGTCAGCACGTGTGGTATCTTCGAAATGACATCTGGGGGTAATGCCCATTTCCAACGCGGCACGGACAATATTCAGATAGCCATCCATAGCTTCCTTTCTGGTTTTTTTCAATTTCTTGAAAATATGGTAGTCGGAACAGCTGGTTAAAATGCCGCATTCCTTTAATCCCATATTTTTTACCAGTTTAAAATCTTCTTTTGTTGCGCGGATCCAGCCGGTAATCTCCGGGAAATCATAGCCCAATTCCTGGCAGGCGCGAATGGCTTTCCGGTCATTTTCACTATAAAGGAAAAATTCAGACTGGCGCACCAGACCATTGGGACCACCCAAACGATGGAGCATTTTGAAAAGAGTCACTATCTGCTCAACAGTATAGGGTGTACGGGACTGCTGACCGTCACGGAATGTTGTATCGGTAATCCAGATATGATCCGGAGGGTTCATAGGTACGACACGGTAGTTGAAAGAAACCTTAGGGATTTCGTCATAAGTGAAATTATCCCGGTATAGGTTAGGCTCCTTTACATCCTGTAAAGAGTACTTATATCCGGTCAGTTCCAAAAAGTTCGTTTTCGGATTGAATCGAAGCATGAATCAAACACCTCTTTTTCGTTTGGATTTTTACAGTGACAACTGTCGAAAAGTGCCTATGCAACTTTTATGAAATTTATGATAACAGTTTGCGGGAGTACTGTCAAGAAAAATCTATCAATATTTATGATAAATAAATAATGTATAAAAAAATGAAGAATTATTGAAATATCAATAAAAATATTATTTTTGAAAATCAATAAAAACCATGAAAAAAATCTATTGATTGAAGCGGGTTAGAACATAGTGGGACAAAATCAGCCATTCTACAAGGGGTTGTATGGAAGAAAAGAGAAAAGGGAAAGGCACGAATCATGGTAAAATGATGTATAAAATTCAAAAAAAGGAATAAAAAATCCCTATGGTAATTTTACCATAGGGAAAGAAAAGCTTATTCAGAGAAAAGATCCGTGGATAAATAGCGGTCTCCTGTATCCGGCAGAAGAGTTACAATGGTTTTGCCTGCGTTTTCCGGACGTTTTGCTACTTCCATACCAGCCCATAATGCGGCGCCGGAGGAAATGCCAACTAAAATACCTTCTTTTTTGCCAATCAATCTGGCGGCAGAGAAAGCATCCTCTCCTGTAACGGGAATGATTTCGTCATAAACAGAAGTATCCAGTACATCCGGCACAAAACCCGCGCCAATGCCCTGTAAAGGATGGGGACCTGCCCCATTGCCGCTTAATACAGCAGAGGCAGCGGGTTCTACAGCAATCACCTGCACGTGGGGATTTTTCTGTTTTAAATACTGACCAACACCGGTAATGGTACCGCCGGTGCCCACGCCTGCTACAAAAATATCTACGGTACCATCGGTATCTTCCCAAATTTCCGGACCGGTGGAAAGCAGATGTGCTTCTGGGTTAGCAGGATTGGTAAACTGTCCGGCGATGATACTGTTGGGGATTTCTTTTGCCAGTGCTTCCGCTTTTGCGATGGCGCCTGCCATGCCTTTTTTACCATCAGAAAGAACCAGCTCTGCGCCGTAAGCTTTCATGAGCTGACGCCGTTCCATACTCATAGTATCAGGCATGACGATGACCACACGATATCCTTTTGCCGCTGCAATGGCCGCTAAACCAATACCAGTATTGCCGCTGGTGGGCTCAATTATGGTGGAGTCTGGGGTTAAAATACCTTTTTTCTCGCCGTCTGCAATCATATTTTTTGCCACACGGTCTTTGACGGAACCGGCGGGGTTCAAATATTCCAGTTTTACCAAAAGCTTGCCCAAAAGGTTTTCTTCCCGCTCCAGGTTGTGTACTTCCAATAGAGGGGTATTTCCAACCAGTTCCCCAATATTTTGATAAATCTTCATCAGTTATTCCTCCCTTTATAATGGAAATGTGGTACAGAAATTTTTTAGGATAGTTTTTACATGGGTATCCTGCAGTGCCCTGTTCAAAAGATATGGCGAGGCACTATTTTAGGTTATAGTTTCCTTTTTTTTGAAAAAATAAAACGTAAAACAGGATGCCATTGATGATCATATCATAAACGCGAAAGCCATCAAATAGCACAATGCTGGAAAAAATGGATACTAATAGTATACCAATGCGGAGCAAAAAAGAAAAGATGCCAGTTTTTTTCGTTAACCAGGTAAAATAAGCAAAAACCGGGGAGAAAAAAGCAAAAATCGTCCAGCCGATCATGATGGTGCGGCTATATACGCCTTGGGTAAGTATTGCCACGGCGTAATAGGAGAGCA
>CALWKY010000064.1 GCA_944381395.1 uncultured Lachnospiraceae bacterium | reverse complement strand
GTTACCTTCAGGTTGCTCTTTTTGGTGCTGTACATAAACTGAATGATTTCTTCATCGTCGTTGAAACCAATCTTTACATATACATCATCGTCATCATCAATTGCGTCATCCAGATAATTTTCAATGGCATTTACATAGGATTCCAGACTGCTCTTTTTCAGCAGTTTGCCATCCTCATAGAAGGAGATCTTTCTCCAAGGATTATCATCAAAATCATACTGCTGTCTGTCATCATCCTCATCATAGATTAAGATTCTGCTTTCGCTGATAGAACGCAGCGTGCCTTCTACATAATCATCTGCTTCTTTTGTTGCGTCCTTGCCATAAGAGTCTTCGCTGGCTTCCAGCTTTACAACCTCATCATCCAGGTTAATGCTCAGACGTACATAAGTGGTACCGTCATCCAAAGCGTCGCTTACTTTAGAGCGGGTAGAGGATTTGCCTTCCAGATAATACTTACAGTCATCAGAGAGGCTGTAGCTTGCCTTTTCATCATCGGAATTCTGCAGAATATAAGTTACTTTGCTGGAAGTTAAATTGGTCAGCTCGCCAATCACTTCCTTTTCATCTCGTTCTTCTGCATAAACTTCAACCGCCTTTTCCTCATCATCGCTGTCCAGCTCAATGCCCACATACAAGAAGCTGTCACCCATGACATCTTTCAATTCGTCACGGTCGATTTCATCGCCATCTAAATAGTAATCGGTACCAGCAGAAACCTTAAATTCTTCTTCTATACCAGTCTCACTGTTGGTAATGCGGATCTTAGAAGAAGACAGGCTTTCTACATAACCAGTAATGTCATAATCGGAAGTAGTCTCTGTATCCTGAGAGGTACTGCTGATCAGGCGTACTTTCGTCAAATAAGAACCAGAGTATGTAAATGCAATCTTGTCTGTTGCCTTCAAATCATCAAATTCCAGCTTTGTTGAGCTGTCGCCCTTATAAATAGGTGTATTCTTGTAAAGATAGAAGTTCATGGTTTCGCCGGCAGCAGTCTTAACAGTCATCACTTTAGAGTTAGTGCCTGCTGTTACCAAGCTGGTAATGGTACCTTCCAATTCTACACCCTGAGAAAGCAGTTCGTAGCTCTGTGTCATCAAAACCGCAATTTCTGCACGATTGATGCTCTTTTTCGGGTTAAAGTTCTGATTCTGGTCACCACTCATAATCTGATAGCGGTACAGTAAATCAATATAGGGTACAGAGGAAGAAGCAATTTGATACCGGTCATTATAAACCAAAGTTGCAGAACTATTTACAGGATAGTAAGCAGATAATGCCTTTCCTAAATAAACAGCCACATCTTCTCTGGTAGCAGGATTTTGCTTGCTGCCATCCATGAATTTAGACAGATCGGAAATGGTAATAATTCCTTTTTCCAAGCAGTAACTCAAAGCTTTGTAAGACCAGCTGGGAATGTCCTTGTAACTGGAAGAAAGCAAAGATTCAAACATATCTGCCTGAGAGCCTGTTCCTGTTGTCATGCCTGTGGAAACCAGCAGATTGTATACCATTTGTACCGCTTCACAATAAGAAACTGAATTTTTTGCCCGAACAGTTAAAGTGCCATCCGGCTCTGTATAGCCGCCCAAAAGGCGCAGAGAAAGCGCGTTTTCCACATATGCCTTTGCGCCAGCCCAAGGCATATCATTAATATCCTTGTAAGTTGCCGCAAGCGCCTGTACAGGCAGCGCACTTACCGTAAGTGCTGCCGCTAAAACAATGGCAATTTTTCGTTTCATACACAAAACCTCCTTTAGATTTCATCGCTTTTTCCCTTGCAAAAAACGATTTTTATCCTATGAAACAATCATATTCATAGGACTTGGCTGCCGTAATGAAAAAAAATAATTTCAGGCACGGTGACCTATTTTCTGTATTGTAACATAACGTGTCCAAAAAAAACAGTCTTTTTCCATTAAGACTTTCTTTCATTTTTTTCCTGGGAATCCATTTTTTAGACGTTTTCCAAAGGAGGATTGTTCCATGTTGTTTTTATTTTCATGAATATCTAATTTTTTATTGGTTAGCATAGTACGTTATTCCTGTTTGCGGTCTTTTTCCAATTGGTCGATCATCTGTACCAAGGTCGGGCGAAAGGTAACAGAAGCTGTCTGTGTCGCGGGATCCGCCTGAGAAACAGCGGCAATGATTTCTTCCCGCATTTTTTCGCCATCTACTCCCCGTTCCATTGTCAAGCCGATAATTGCGGTAGTACCTTCCACCACTACGGAAACGGAAACAACTCCTTCCATTTTGCCTAATACCTGCCGAATGGCTTCTTCCCTTGCGGAAGATGTTTTTTCTTCCGCTTCTTGCAGCTGACCAGTGAGATTCTGAATGGAAGCGCCTACGGACGACCCGCAGCCGGAAAGCGCCATTGGTGCCATACATATCCACAGCAAAATAAATTTGTTCTTTTTTTGTGTTTTCCACCCTATCATTTGTATCCCCGCCTTTTTTATTTTTCAATTCATCTCAAAAATTCTGCCCCATTTTCGCAAAAAATATAAACGGCAAATCATTACATTCTTTTTATGGAAAAATCTAATGTAATTCTGACAAAACTATGATATGATGAAAAAAAGTTCTAAAAAAATATTGGGAGGGAATTTTATGCAGATTCGCACTGTAAAACTGGAATCCATTTCAGAAGATCCCCATGCCGGCACTTATCTAACAAAAGAAGAACGGACACGCACCATTGCCGCTTTGCTATTGATGGGGCTTTTATCCATTTGGTCTCTTTTCTGGGGACGAAAGAAAAAATAATGGGTTTTAAAAGAAACCCTCTTGCAGTATCTTCTTCTTTTTGTGTATAATAAAAAATACTGTAAAAATATGGCATGGACGCTGGAACCATGCCTGTCTAACTGCGAAAAAATCAGCATAAATAACGAAAGGAAGTTACTTTCATGAAATTAGGAATTGTAGGTTTGCCGAACGTAGGCAAAAGCACACTTTTCAACTCCATGACCTTAGGTAAGGCAGAAGCTGCCAACTATCCCTTCTGCACCATCGATCCGAATGTCGGTATCGTTACCGTACCTGATGAAAGACTGGACAAGCTGACAGAAATGTATCACTCCGCAAAAACCACACCTGCGGTCATTGAATTTGTGGATATCGCGGGTCTGGTAAAGGGTGCCAGCAAGGGCGAAGGCTTGGGCAATAAATTTCTCTCCCATATCCGGGAAGTGGATGCCATCGTTCATGTAGTACGCTGCTTTGAAGACACCAATGTAGTGCATGTTGACGGCTCTGTAAATCCACTGCGGGATATTGAAACCATTAACCTGGAACTGGTATTTTCCGATTTGGAAATTTTGGAACGCCGTATTTCTAAGGTAGCAAAGCTGGCAAAAAGCGATAAAGCTTTGCGCCACGAACTGGAAATCCTGGAAAAACTGCAGGCTGGTTTGGAAGCGGGTCAATGCGCCCGCGCCATTGAAATGGATACCCCCGAAGATGCTGCATTTGTAGCTTCTTTGGATCTTTTAACCGCAAAACCCGTATTATATGCAGCTAATGTTGCGGAAGAAGATCTGGCAGATGATGGTGCTTCCAATGAGTTTGTACAGCAGGTACGAAAGTTTGCGAAATCTGAAGGCAGTGAGGTGTTTGTGCTGTGCGCAAAGATCGAGGAGGAAATTTCCGATCTGGACGAAGCGGATAAAAAAGAATTCCTGGCTGACCTGGGTGTATCCAGCAGCGGCTTAGACCGCCTAATCGCAGCCAGCTACAAGCTGCTGGGGCTGATCAGTTACTTAACCGCAGGTCCTACGGAAAGCCGCGCATGGACCATTACCCAGGGCACGAAAGCGCCCCAGGCTGCCGGTAAAATCCACAGCGATTTCGAACGGGGCTTTATCCGTGCGGAAGTAGTAGCTTATGACGACTTAATGCGTTCCGGCAGCTATAACGCGGCAAAGGAAGCCGGTTTGGTGCGTTCTGAAGGAAAAGAATATGTGATGAAAGATGGAGATGTGGTGTTGTTCCGATTCAATGTATGATTCACGTCTTGCCTTTTATACAAAATAAAAAACCACCCATATGGGCGGTTTTTTATTTTTTTATGATCGCAGTTGATTGTTTAATTTTCTACTTTACTTACAGTGTCAATATCTAAGGAATATCCCATAACTTCTCCCACATCTGTAATTTTACCTTTTACCACCAATACATCATCAATGGACATATCCATTACCGCCGTCTTCTGCTCATCATTCTGGATGTAGCACTGTACCCCAATGATAGCAAACTGGCTATCTGTAGGAACAATGGAAATATATTGACCATTGCTATCGATCACATTTAAACGACCCGTTAATTCCACATATTGATCCTGATATTTTTCAGCTGCCTTCAGCGCATTTCCATCTAAATCATTCATCAATTCAGAAACGTTATATGCGGTATATGTAATTTGCGTTTCTTCTGTAGCAGAATTACTATTAGGAGAACTGGACTGATCTCCGCCAATGCTTCCAATTACAATAAATGCAAGTAACACTATCAAAACAATGAACCATACTCTTTTATAAATAGGCTTTTTGTTTTTGCCGCCGCATTTCGGGCAAACTTTGGCACTTGCCGCAATTTCCGCACCGCAATGTTTACAGGTTGTCATTTTGTTTCCGTTTTCCATTACATATCCCTCCTAAAAACTTAACAATATAGCTTACTTATTTGCAAGGAATACTATGCATAAGGAAATTTTTAAAACGGCAAAAAAATTCAAAAAAGTATAGATATTTTTTCCTTTTTATGATAAACTAATATAAAAATTCTGCGAATAATTATTTGCAGAAACTTAAGCTATATTGTTAAGTTTTTAGGAGGGATATGTAATGGAAAACGGAAACAAAATGACAACCTGTAAACATTGCGGTGCGGAAATTGCGGCAAGTGCCAAAGTTTGCCCGAAATGC
>CALWKY010000063.1 GCA_944381395.1 uncultured Lachnospiraceae bacterium | reverse complement strand
AGTACACAAATAAATTTCATCGTTGTTTTTAATAAATATGAATCATTAAAAATTGCTTTCAAATTATCCGCTCCAATATTGGCATCTACCAAATGGAAGAATCTTCTAACTTGTGAAAACTCCGGATGCAATTCTTCAAAATAGTCAAACACTATTTTAATAAAAACCCTGGCCTCATTATCTTCTGTAAATAATGGGATTGCCTTACTCAGATATATATCGTCCCTCGTTGCATCATGCAAATACATTTTAATCTTATAAATGTCTGGCGACTCCATCTTCACTGCTGAAGTAATATTATCAATCAAGTAAATAACATTATCTTTCTTTTTCAAAGCATATTCCAAGATAGAAAGGCTATGCGTTGTAAAAACGACCTGTATTTTATAATCTGTCGAAAACGTTCTAAATAGGTCAAGCAGTTTAAACTGTAATGATGGATGTAGGGTTGCATCAAATTCATCAATCAATAATACACTTTCAATATCATTTCTTGAATCAATACTTTCATAATAATATTTCAACGAAACTATTGCGCTGATAATAATAAATAAGTTATCCTCTCCTGCAGAGATTGTATTTGAATCTATCCCTGGTTTATCACTTTCAAAATCTGCTCTTGTTTTTACATCACCCATTTTTTGTGGTGATACTGCGGAAATATTGATTCCGGTTAATCTTTGATATATTGTGGCAATTTCTTCTTGATATTGTGCAGGTAAGTTTTTATTCAATTTTTTCACTGCTTCTTCATTTTGAAATTCTCCAAATGGATATAAGCGTGTTAATCCCAAATATATAACAGGACAAAACGGAAGTTTTTCTGACGTTCCTTTCTTGTACCATGGTTTAACTGCATATCTACTACTAATCTTAGAATTATGCTTTCTAAAATCTAATGATGCATGTCCATAATAATCTACTGAAAATAATGTACCTGCAATCCCATTAGAAGGATCATTGTATGTTTTGTCTCCTTTAGTAAGGGACTCTATTTTCGGATTTGTAATATTATTTATTTGCTTAATTATATCAAGACAGTTTTTATCAGAAAGCCAATCGCATTTTTTCGTTACAGCCTGATAAGCATTACTAATCATATGTAATAATGAGGTTTTACACGTTCCATTTGTGCCCGAAATAATATTAATACCCGGCATCATATCTATTTTCATATTTTCCAATTTTCGATATTTCGTGATATTAATCTTTTTAATCAAAACAGTTTCCTCCGTATCGCATAAACTCCCATAATATTTAAGTATATCACGAAAAATGTCAATAAACAACTGCACCGCCAATAACAATGTTATTTATTTTCAAAACAAATCCCTGCTACAAAAAACTTGCAGCAGGGACGAATAGATCCAAAATTACTACTTTAATTATCAAGATTTATTTTTTCCTCTACCAACCAATGATTCAGACTATTTGCAACATTCTTCATCTGAAACACTTCACAATAAGGTTGAAATTTCTTTGCTATCTCTATAAGCCTTGCTTTATGCACTTCCTTACAATTAATTCCAATAAAAATTTTCTTTGGCAAGATGTCTAAATAATCCCCATAGAAGCGTGGTACTAATGCTCTTATTTCTTTTTCGTGTTTCCAGCTCTTATGCTTACTTGTCAATGAAAGGTATGCCATGTGATTCAGAGCATTCAATTCACCAAACATATCATCTTCACCCTTCCCTTCCTTTATTAAATCAAAGGTTTGATCAATTATATTTCCAATAATGGAATTTCCTGGAGCCCTTGTATCGTCATATGAAACTGGATACATAAACTTTTTCACCTTACGATCAATCATATATTCAACACAAAATCCCGAATGATTATTAGCATAGTAAGCCCACATAGGCATATTTTGTTCCTTTTCATCTGAATTACAAAAGCAACCTACACCTGCATTAGAATTAATTTGCTCAACAAAATCCTTAAACCATTTCGGATCCCAACCTTTATTTTTCAATTCTTTTTCATCAAATACAAATGCTTGTCCTTCAAATGGATCATTAAATCCTCCCAGACTCGACATATATACTTTTCCTTCTGCTAAAGTACTTAGCCTTCTCTCATTCTTTTCTTCATTATCATCTAACCAATAATATTTATAAAGAACATCTGGAATACATGAATTTTTATACTCCGTAGCTTCCTTTAATTTATCAGCAGCGATTAAATCTATGTAAAAATCATAATCCATAACCAATCTCCTCTTTTGTATCACTTAATTTCCTATTGCCGTTTTCAAGTACAGATTATTTCTTTTATGATAATTTCTTCTGCACGGTTGAAAATGCTATTCATTCTCTGAATCCATTCCCATTGCTCATTCTCTTTTATTTCCTCAGTTACAGACTCAGCTTTTTGCATCTGACTGATAATAACCTGTAATCTCTCTTGTGCCTGCTCATTTATATCCGCAAGGTAAGTCCAGAGCTGGCAACTCAACACCAAATCATTAAACAACGCCGGATTATTCTCCTTTAAATATTCTCGGTGTATACGTCCATACTTTCCGATAGGATGTTTTTTCTCCGACAACTTCAAATCCGGTATGTAATAATCCCCAACCAGTACATAATCAATTCCGTTTTTCGTAATTCTTTCTTTCATCGTATTTGACCTCTTCCACAACGTATTTATCATAGCTTGACTTCATCTGTCGTAAAAGTGTCGTAAATTCAAGTCGGATTTTGAAAAAATCCTTGATTTTCAAAGGTTTTCAGCACTATTTTTGTCACCTGCCGTGGCAAATAAATAGTACCTTTATTTTCTCCATTTTATCTCCTCATATCCTCTCAAAGCCTTATAAATACTGGCTTTTCAGCCTTTGTGCATTTTTTACTTGAAGGGTTCTTTTTCTTATAAATTCTTGTACTTTCTCATGTTTTTTCTGGCATTTGTGGTACAAATGGGTTATTTTTAAAGTCCCAAATTCCTTATGAGATAAGGCTTACATGAGTTGTTTGTGCATGTTTTTGGGTTATAAACTTTTTCTTTTCCAGTTCATCCCTTGCTTCTTTTAATCTGGCAAGTTCTTTCTTTGCATCATCATAGCCGGTATGCGTATAAATATTAAGTGTTACAGATACATCTGAATGCCCCATCAGATATTGCAGTGTCTTTGGGTTCATCCCTGAATTGGCCATATTTGTACAATAAGTATGCCTGCATATATGTGGAGTAACTGGCGGCAATTGCAACAAATTCTCACGATTATATTTTTCTCTTGCATGCTGCATGTACTTTTCCCAATGAAGTGCAACCATTGGCCTTCCATTCTTGTCCAGAAACAGAAATCCTCCATATCCATCCACCATCGGCTCACGTTTTGGTTTCCTTCTATTCTTCAAGATTCGAAGAAATGCTTCTTTTACATCCGCTTCCATTGGAAGTAACCGCGTACCACTTGTTGTCTTTGTAGATACGATGATATACTTCATTTCTCGAGTTCTTTGCAACTGATGATTCACATTGATAATATCTTCTTTAAAGTCCAAGTCTTTTACAGTAAGTCCACAAAATTCAGATATTCTAAGACCTGTCTTGAATAAGATATAAAATGCATCATAATACTGATTATAATGCGGATCATTCTTTACAAAATCAAGAAATTTAGTTTCATCTTCCGGAGAAACAGCTTGTCTTTTCTGACTGTCATTAACAAGTACTGTACCTAATTCAAATCCAAATGGATTTTTTAGAATCAAGTCATCATCCACAGCCATTTGAAAAGCAGGTCTTAAAACACCTCTGATGGAATGAATGGAACTATATCCTCTACCATCTCTTTGTAGTTTTATCAGAAAAATCTTTGCGTCAGAAAGTTTCACATCATCCACTTTCTTATAAGCGAATTCTTCCTTTTTCAATACATTCACCACAAATTTGTAATTCGCTAAAGTATTATGCTTTACTCCTGTTTTCAGGGAAAGATATCGTTCCACAAGTTCAAGCACTGTAATGTTACTTCCTGTAATCCCTTGCATCTGTAAGGACTGAACTTTTCTTTCTTTTTCCCTGAGAGAAAGATCTGCCCGTTTACCTTCCGGCATCTTATCTGCTTCTGTCAATCTCCAACTATATAATATTTTACGCTTACCAAGTGAATCTGTATATTTATAGCGGTAACGTCCACTTGGTTCCTGCCATTCTCCTTGCTGGAGAACTCTGCCTTTATCATCACGTCTCTTTGAAATCATATCCTACCTCCAAGGGGACGCAACATGATATTGTTAGTATATCATGTAACCCCTATTTCGAACACCTCCTTCTTTTAAATTTCATTTTATATCGCACTGAGTGTATCAATAAATTTTTCAAATCTTGTTCGTTTTATCTGTACACGATTCCCATTCCAAAGCAAATACTCTGCATTTGGATTGTCACTGACTAACTTACGAAGCTTTCCTTCTCCAATACGAAAATAGGATGCTGCCTCTTCAATGGATAATGTATACTTCTTCCAATAAGGTATATCATAACTTGTCATTTGTATGCCTCCTTCTATTATCTTTGTTTTTGACATTGGCGGCTGGCAAAGGTATCTATAAAGACTGCCAATGCCAAAGTAATTTTTTGCCAATGTCATCCTTTATTCTGTTGTCAACGCAACTGTTTTTCTTCCCTGACACCAATCGTAGCTCAATCTGTTTTCCAGCTGCTTTCTTGCATCTCTTCCTGTTCTGGAAGAAATCCCATAGGCTAGCAGTTCTGCCTCTAATTCTTCTAAACACATTACTTTCCGTTTGGTTAATAACTCCAGAATCAACTTCTGTGCCTTTTCCAGTTTCGTTTCCTTTTTCGTTCCTGCTTTCCCCATCAGCAGATCTTCAATGGATATATCGTATTCTCCTAACCATTTTAAGCCTTCTTCTCCTAAAGAAAACGCTACCGGATTTTCCTTCTTAGCAAGAGAATCCTTTTGCTGGTATACCACTCGGATATCCTGTTCCTTCTCTTTTTCCACCTTTTCTACAAATAAGATGCTTCGTACTGCCGCTGCGATATCAATGGATCCCAGGGAACGGTAATCACTCTGACTTCCCGACGACTTATTCAAATGTCCAATGAGAACAATGGCACATCCAGTTCTCTCTGCAATCGTACTGAGATGTCGAAATAAGGGACGGATCTCATTTGCCCGGTTCATATCCACATTGGCTCCCAGATAAGCCTGTATGGGATCCATGATCATGAGTCGTACATTATTCTGTCGGATGGCTTTTTCAATCCGATCGTCCGTCATAGAAAGCTGTTTTTCTTCTTCATTGATGAATCGTACCCTTGTCATATCTGCACTATATTTTGCTAATCTGGGTTTAATGGTATCTGCAATCCCATCCTCTGCTGTTTGATACAACACATTAAAGGGTTCTATGGGAAGTGCATTGGGAAGTTCCTTTCCGTTGGTACAGTATGCGGCAATTGCCATTGCAAGCCATGTTTTTCCTTTTCCCGGATTCCCTTGGATCAAAGTAACCTTTCCAAAGGGAATGAAGGGATACCATAACCACTGGACCACCGTTTCCTCAACCTCCGACATTTTCATGACCGGAACTGGTTTTTCCCTGGCATCTCTCCAACACATCTGCTTTGCCATATTTTCTACTGGAACTTCTGCTACCAGACATTCATTCCAGTCTTTCTTCACCGGTTCTAATCGGTACACACTCAGTTCCTTCGGAATAAGAGAAACAAACTGCCTGCATCTCTCATTTCCAGGCTCATCATTATCCAGACACAAGTAGATGGAATGAATATGAGGATATTCTGTATACATCCGTTTCATTGCTTTTTCACTCAATCCTCCCAGGGAAATATAACTATGCTTTTCCCATTCTTCCGGAACTGCGGTGATATAAGATAAAAGATCAATGGGAGATTCAAACACAAATAGTTTTTCATCCGTTCCTATATGGCCAAATCCATAGGCTTTTTCTGAACCTCTTGCTTCCCCACGATATCGGTTCTCATCGGTTCCCCGCATAGCTGTATATCTGGGATTCTGTTCTTTGTCTCTTCCAACGAACACTACATTGTGATAGTTTTTACTTTCATAAATATCCCCCTTTGCAATCATCTGATCTACCAGCTGTTCCGATAGTTTCCTCTGCTCAATCAGATACTTCCTTGCAATCTCACAGCTTTCATTTCTTTCTGGCAGTTCCAATCCAGGCAAGGGGATGGGGCAGACCTTCTGTCTGCCTGCATCTTCCTTGCCCGTTCTTCTGTTGGTGTCTCCAGCTCCCTCTTCTCCTAATAATTCTTTGACTGCCTCTGCAAAAGAAAGACCGTAGAATTCTTTCATAAAATCAATGGCATGACCACCTTTATTCTGACTAAAACGATACCATTCGTTCTTGTTGATCATCACACTGTCATGTCGCAACCATCGGTATTCCTTCCCACATCGTTTTAACTGTTCTCCTCTCCCAGAAAGAAAAACATATAGATCGGTATCATCTGCTCTTTGAATCTGTTCTCTTGTATATTCATCCATCTTCTAAAATTCCTCCTATAATTCCATTCCATGATGTTTCTTCTTTGGTTTCATGGTTCTCACTGCTTCTTTTGTTTCTGTGGATTGCTCCCGTTTGTTTGTTTCTGGAAGAGAGACACCTTCTCCTTCCTCTACCATCAAAGCTTCCACATGATTTTTGATTCCCTCATACTTTCGTAACATGGCATGGATCCGTTTATCTTCTTTTCGTAAAGCAGCTATCTCTTCTGATAAACGAGCGGCTTCTCGTTTCCATTGTCCTTCTGGAATCTTCCCACTTGGGTCTAGATTTTCTTTTAAGATTCTTTCCGAACGATAATATCCGCTAAGTTCCTTCTTATGTTCCTCTTTGAATTTTTCCCTGCCAAAATATTTGTTCTTTAATTCCAGATAAACAGGTCTTGTTTCAAAATACTCTTTCATCGCATAAAGGTTGCTGTTGATACTTCGCAGAGCAGACAGTTGTTGATTCAACCGCTGACTTACCTCTTTTAGCTGAGTATCTAATTCCTGGATTTTCTCTGTCAGCTGTTCTGGAGTTCTCACATCCTGCTCTTCCAGAAAGCGGATCGTCTCTGCAAATTGTTTCAGATTTGTATTCTTCGCCTTTTGTGTTCCATAAGCGTAGGATTCTGCAACTGCATTTCTCTTATCACAATAGTTTCTCAGATAATCCGCTAAGGTTGGCTGATGTAAGAACAACATCCGTTCCATCAACTGGCTTTGTCGAAGCAAAGACCATTGAAGAAGATTCTTTGCCCGTTCTTTCATATCATTTAAGGCTCGAATAAGTCGGTTTAAACTTCCCAGTGCGGTTGAAATTCCTCTTGCTTCCATTGCCTGTACATTCGGTCCTTCATGCACCATCGGGATCTTATCAATCCCCCGTTCCTCATAAGATCTGGCATCGACTCTTTCTGTAAGTCCTTTTTCTTCATACAGTTCGTTACACATCTTCGCCCAGGCACTTCTCAATTCTTCCAAGGTTTCTTTCCTGCTCCAATCCGTTGTATGTACCGCCCGAAATACCGGTTGTCCTTTCTGATTCAAAACCGTCTGTCCATCCGGTGTTAATACTGGAACCTTTTTTTGTTTTTGTCCCCAGGTACCATCTTCCTGTAAAGGGCGGATGGGAACCATGATGTGCATATGAGGATTGGGTATTTTATCCTTTGCCTTCTTCGGATCATGGATCGCTAGATCTGCGATCATCCCTCTTGCGACTAACTGTTCTTCTACGAATCTTCTTGCAAGCTCAATATTTTCTTCCATAGAAAACTCATTCATCAAGGCAATATCAAAGCTGTGTGCCAGCTGTGCTTTCTTATTCCCTTCGATCCATTCCACCTCATTCCAAAGGGTCTCTCTGTCTTTGAATCTCTTCGGAGCCTGTTTGGGAAGATGGATCTCCGCTAATACCACACCGCCTTTTCTCATATAATCACTCACTTCTCCATAATACGTACATTCCAGTTTTGTACCGGCTCGGTAAGCAGCACTGGCAATGGCAGACTGTCCTTTTCCTCTGGATAATTGATTCAGATGAAAGTGATAACATCCCATCTTACTCTTCTCCCTGTGGCAATTCACCTCGTTGCATTGCTTTTAAAAGTGCTTCCTCTTCTGCAAATTCTCGTTCCTTCGCTTCTGCAATTTCCGCCCGTCCACGAACCATTTCATGAACGACATCACAAAACTTACAAGCGGGATCATGAATCAGTTCATCCATCAGCTGATAAAATTCTGCCTCTGTCAGATATTTGGTATCTTTACAGATTGCTTCTATGGCTGCTCCCTTCTGGATCAACAGATGGGTTCGTGCCTTTCGCTTTTTCTTTTTCTGTGTATCCAGATAATTCAAGGATCTCTGGATCCTGTGCTCTGCCTGCTCCTTCTCAAGCTTTGCCTGTTTCAATGCAGCTTCTGTTTTTTCAATCTCAAGAAGTGCTTCCTGAGTATATTCCTCAAATGTTTTCTTCTTCGCCATATCGTTCTTTTTCTCCTTTTTCAACTCTTCCATTTTCTCTGTTACGGGATAGGCATTTCTGCCGGAAGGGGAACCCTTCTTCGGATGGATCATCCGCAAACACTTTCGGAATTCCCCTTCAGAAAGATGCTACTTCCGTAGGACGCACATACCTTTTAAGGTATATAAGTGCGCTCTTCTGCTTTCAGCATCCGAGTTTTTCTTACTCAAACGGAAGTTCTTCTCCGTCTGGAAGATTCATAAATCCATCTGGATCGGTATCTTCTTTCTTTTCTGATCCTGACAGTTTCTTCCCTTCTGCGAAATAATGTTCTTCTACGATCACGTTGGTGGCATAAACTTTATTCCCCTCCTGATTCACATAGCTTCCTGTCTGGATCCGTCCGCTTACTAAAATCTTCAACCCTTTTTGCAGATATTTTTCTACAAACTCAGCATTCTTCCCAAAGGTAACACAAGAAATAAAATCTGTTTCTGCCTTTCCATCCTTTCGATATCGCCTGTCTACTGCCAGCGTGTATCTTGCCATTGCAGTACTGTTTTCATCCTGGAGATATTTCACCTCCGGATCTTTTGTCAGTCTTCCCATTAAGATTGTTTTGTTCATGTAGTTTCTCCTTTCTCTTTTCGTTTTTTCTTTGTTCTTGAATCAGGCCCGATTCTTTTAAGGCAAATGTAATTTGTTCCTCATATATCAGAACGTAGAGAGGGCTTTTTACAAATAAAAAAGGAATTTTATTTTTTTGCTCTCATATAACGAAAGGCTCAGAGGGGAAAATACAGGGTGGAAAAGGAAATTTTTTATTTTTCTGCACAAAAAAATACCCCTATGACTTCAAAATCGAAATCATAGGAGTATTTAGTCCTACCTACTCAGTGGGGTGTTTTACATTTTGTTTTACACATGTTATTACAGTGTTTTTCAGTTCGACAAGCTGGAATTTCATAAACGCATTTGCTTCTTAAACGCAAACATTCCCTCATTGCCATCACCGACAAAATCGTCCGGTGTATCCGGCATAGGATGTTTTTCATTAAAAAATTCTGTAATATGAAAGCCGCAGACATTCACATAAAAATGAATGTTGCGCTTATCAAAGTACGGCGTACAGGTTTCCCATACTTTCGTGTTCGGATATATTCGTTCCAATTCAAACCATATCTTCTTACCGATACCATTGCTCTGAACTCCGTTCTTTACAAAAAGCAGGTCAAGATGGTTATGCTGTGTACTCTCATTGATAATAACAACAGCACCGCCCACCATTTCTCCATCGACAACGGCTTTATAGACAGCAGAACCCTCCGCATTCAGCGACTGGTCAATGTCCTTTTCAGGCAGAATAACAGCATCTGTTTTCCCAAAAGCATCTTCAAAACCTTTCTGAAATGCTTCCTGCATATCCGCCTTGTATTGCGTTAATTCTTTTGGTTCTATACAAACTAATTGGAAGGTCATTTTATATCTATCTCCTCAAAAATTCTAATTGAACAAAATCGCTGCGCGATGGCCTGCCAAGGCTGTGGCATAGCGATTTTCTGTTTTCTATAACAAAAGCAGTAGAAAGCAAGTCCTAAAAGTAGTATTGTTAAGTCACCACAACGAAACAA
>CALWKY010000062.1 GCA_944381395.1 uncultured Lachnospiraceae bacterium | reverse complement strand
TCCGGCTGTTAACCGGAGGGTCGTTGGTTCGAATCCTACTCGGGGAGCTTATCTGGTCCGTTGGTCAAGCGGTTAAGACACGGCCCTTTCACGGCTGAGACGGGGGTTCGATTCCCCCACGGATCATACAATGGCGCCATAGCCAAGTGGTAAGGCAAAGGTCTGCAACACCTCTATCCCCGGTTCAAATCCGGGTGGCGCCTCTAAGAAAGTCCTGTACAATGTACAGGATTTTTTTGTTATTTAGAAAATTGACATAATTCAAAAACCTTTTTATACTGAGAGAGAATAAAAGAAATGGGAAAGCGGAATATATGATGCATACGTTTTCAAAGTGGCTGAAGGATAATACCCAATTGTCAGATTCTTCTATATATAAATATAGCCATGCCGCAAATACAGTTATGAAAGAGATGTTGATGTTAGGAATAATAACGAAATCTTTTTCAGAGATGACGGAGAATGAAATTGACATTGCGATTGCACGCATTTTTCAGGATAGGCATTTTATTGAAAAAAAATAGCAAGGGTAATGCAATGTATAGCAATGCTCTGAAACAATATCGAGCGTTCAGGTGGGATGGAAATGTTGTTGAAATGGATGAACTTAAACTATCACTTCAAAGAGAAGAAGTCTCAGTGACAGAACGGGAAGAATTAATTAAAGCCAGAATCGGACAAGGACAGTTCAGAAAAAATGTATTACAAAAGTATGGAAATCGTTGTATTATTTCTGGAATAGATCATCCACGATTGTTGTTAGCAAGTCATATTAAGCCTTGGGCAGTATCATCCAATCAGGAACGATTAAGTACAGAAAATGGTCTTTGTTTAAGTCCTGCGTATGATCGATTGTTTGACATTGGTCTAATATCTTTTTCTCATAAGGGTAAATTACTAATTTCTTCACAACTAGGTGATCATAATGCAAAAAAATTGTTTATTCAATCAGGAATGCAATTTAATTTGAAATTTACTCCAGAATTACTAAAAAATTTGGAGTATCACCAAGACATGATCTTTCTTAGATAATGTTATAAAATCATCATAAAAAGGAATGCGCGTAAAGGAGGTTTTTTATGATTGTTGTTAATACAGAATACATCGCGGGAAAAGAAATCAAAGAAACATTAGGATTGGTAAAGGGCAGTACCGTACAAAGCAAAAATATTGGTCGTGATATTACCCAGGGCTTCAAGGGGATTATAGGCGGAGAGTTAAAAAGTTACACAGACATGATGAATGAAGCCAGAGACATTGCAACTGGTCGCATGATAGAAGAAGCACAGCAATTAGGCGCAGATGCAGTGATTAATGTACGCTTTGCATCTTCTTCCATTATGCAGGGTGCAGCAGAAGTCATGGCATATGGTACAGCTGTGAAATTAGGCTAATTTTTATTATAATAGACAAAAGTGGGCATTTTTCATCCCATATTCCGTATTTTTGCATTGACGGAAAGCAGGAAAACAGGTATACTTTTCAAGGAATTTCCTTTGGGGAGAGGGAAAATAGATTTAAAATGTTTTGCAAGGAGGAAACATCCATGAATGAAAAGAAGAAACAGCAGGTTTTTGTCATTGGACATAAAAATCCTGATACGGACTCTATTTGCTCCGCTTTGGGATATGCTGCTTTACAAAATGCATTAGGGAATGATGAATATGTAGCAAAAAGAGCAGGTGCTGTAAACCAGGAAACACAGTACGTATTAGATACCTTTGGTGTACAGGCTCCTGATTTAATCGAAGATGTGCATACCCAGGTAAAGGATGTAGAAATTAAAGCAACACCTGGTCTGGATGAAGAAATTTCCTTGAAAAAAGCATGGAATACCATGCGGGATTTAAATGAAGCAACTATGCCTGTTTTGAAAGACGGTAAATTGGAAGGCATCATTTCCATTAAAGATATTGCAACTGCCAATATGGACATTTATGAAACGTCTATTTTGGCGCACTCCAACGCGTCTTATCAAAATATTTTGGATACCATTGATGGTACCATGGTGGTTGGAAATCCGGAAGATCGGATTCACGAAGGCAAAATTTTGATTGGCGCAGCAAATCCTGATTTGCTGGAACATTATATTGGAAAAGGCGATATTTTAATTTTGGCAAACCGCTATGAAACACAGCTGTGCGCACTGGAAATGGGCGCTGGATGCTTGATTTTGTGTATGGATGCACCAGTTTCCCACAGCATTCAGGTATTGGCTGAAGAAAAGGGCTGTGCCATTATTTGCACCCCTTATGATACCTATACAGTATCCAGACTGTTAAACCAGAGCGCACCTATTCGTTATTTCATGAGAAAAGAAAATATTTATACCTTTCATGATGACGATTTAATCAGCGAAATTCGTGATGCCATTGCAAAGAACCGCCATAGAGATTTTCCGGTGATTGACCAGGAAGGCAATTATTGCGGTATGCTTTCTCGCCGTTCTTTGATGAAAATGAACAATAAAAAGATTGTTATGGTTGACCATAATGAAAAGGCACAGGCAGTCAATGGCATTGAGGAAGCAGATATTTTGGCAGTCATTGACCACCATAAACTGGGCAATATGGAAACTTCTCTGCCTGTTTACTTCCGTAATCAGCCTGTAGGATGTACTGCAACCATTGTATACAGCCTGTATCAGGAAAAGGGCGTTGCAGTAGAACCTAAGATCGCAGGACTTTTGGCAAGTGCCATTCTTTCTGACACACTGCTGTTCCGTTCTCCTACCTGCACACCTATGGATAAGGAAGCAGCAGAAGCATTGGCAAAGATTGCGGGCATTGATTTGCAGGAGCATGCAGAGAATATGTTCCGCGCAGGCAGCCAGCTGAGAGACAAGTCTCCGGAAGAAATCTTCTTTATTGACTTTAAGAAGTTCACTGGCAATGGGGTGGAATTTGGTGTAGGACAGGTTTCTTCTTTGGACCAGAGCGAATTGGATGAGCTGCGTCCCAAGATGGAAGCATATATGTCTCAGGAAGTAGGCAAAGGCAAGCCGATCCTGTTCTTTATGCTGACCAATATCATCAATGAAAGCAGCGATTTGATCTTCTATGGTGAAAATGCAGACCAGATCGTAGCAGAAGGCTTTGGTGTAGAAGTAGAAAAAGGTACCCATTGGGTAAGACTGCCTGGTGTGGTTTCCAGAAAAAAGCAAATGGTTCCCAATTTATTGGCAGGACTGCGTAAATAAGATCAAAACAAACAGGACAGGCAATGGGCCTGCCCTGTTTTTGCATCAAAAAGGAGAGACATCCATGCGTACATTTTGTATGACACTGGCTTATGATGGCGGCAGATATAATGGCTGGCAAAAACAGACCATGACGGCAAATACAATACAGGGAAAATTAGAACGGCTGCTGACGGACTTATTACAAGAAAAGATCGAAATTCAAGGCGCAGGCAGAACGGATGCAGGCGTTCATGCTTTGGGGCAGTGCGCTTCTTTTCATACGGAAAACTGGCGGGTAGACTCACAAACACTGATGGATGCCATCAATGCACGTTTGCCGGAAGACATTGCGGTGGTGGGGATTGAAGAAAAGGAAAACCGTTTCCACAGCAGACTCAATGCAAAAGGCAAGTGGTATGCCTATACCATTTGGCAAAGCAAAATGCCGCCGGTATTTCGCAGAAAGTATGTCTTTCGCTGTGATGCCCTGGATGTGGCGGCAATGCAGCAGGCGGCTTCTCATTTAGTAGGGGAGCATGATTTTGCTGCTTTTTGCGGAAAAAGCAATTTGAAAAAATCCACCGTACGTCAGATTTATGCCATTCGTTTCGTACAGGATGAAAACGCTGTCACCATCCATTATTATGGAAATGGATTTTTATATTTAATGGTGCGCATTTTGACAGGTACGCTCATTGAAGTGGGAGAAGGAAAGCGTTCCCCCGAAAGTGTAAAAGAAGTGCTGGAAGGAAAAAACAGAGTGGCAGCTGGTTTTACGGCACCGCCGCAAGGATTGGTGCTGCACCAGGTTTATTATGATAAAGAACAACTGCGCCAGGCTGCGAAAGGAGCAAAAACATGATACGGATCAATGGCATCCGCCTGTCTCTTACGCAGACGGAAGAAAAACTGCAAGATAAAATTTTGAAAACACTGCGGATAACACCTGCGGATTTACGAAACTGGAAGATTGTCCGGCGTTCTTTGGATGCCAGAAAAAAAGAGGATATCCATTATGTCTATGTGATCGATGCGGAAGTTAAAAATGAAAAAAAACTCCTTGCAAAAGACAAAAAACTGACGGCAGCACCAGATGAAAGCTATCATTTTCCAGAAGGCAGCTGGAGCGGAACCATGCGTCCTGTAGTTGTGGGATTTGGTCCGGCAGGAATGTTTGCAGCTTTGGTACTGGCAGAAATGGGATTAAACCCCCTGATTTTAGAGCGAGGGGGAGATGTGGATTCCAGAAGAGAAGCAGTAGATACTTTTTGGGAAAGCGGCAAGCTGTCTCTGGACAACAATGTGCAGTTTGGAGAAGGCGGCGCCGGTGCCTTTTCTGACGGCAAACTGACGACGCGCATTAAAGATGGCAGATGCCATAAAGTTTTGGAAGAACTGGTGGAAGCTGGCGCGCCAGAAGAAATTCTTTATGAAAATAAGCCCCATGTGGGTACAGATCGTTTGCAGCCTGCGGTAAAAAACATCCGGAAAAAAATTATCGCTCTGGGCGGAGAAGTGCGATTTTTTACCCAAGTAACAGATCTGGTGATTAAAAATGGTGCGCTGCAGGCAGTTGTGACCCAAAATGGAGAGGAAATTCCATGTCAAGATGTTATTTTTGCATTGGGTCATAGCGCAAGAGATACCTTTTTTACGCTGTATGAAAATGGGATCGCCATGGAGCAGAAGCCTTTTGCCATGGGCGTGCGCATAGAACATGACCAGCAGATGATAAACGAAAGCCAGTATGGTTCTTATGCCGGCAAACTGCCAGCGGCGGACTATCGCTTGACCTACACTACCCAAAAGGGCAGAGGCGTTTATAGTTTCTGCATGTGCCCCGGCGGATATGTGGTGGCTGCATCTTCAGAAGAAGGGCGTTTGGCAGTCAATGGTATGAGTTATCATGCCAGAGATGGGAAAAATGCTAATGCGGCATTGCTGGTACAGGTATATCCGGAAGATTTTGGAGATAGCCACCCCTTAGCCGGCGTAAGATTGCAGCGTAAGTTAGAAGAAGCCGCATTCCGGGCTGGAGGCGGAGATTATACGGCACCGGTGCAAAGGGTTGGCTCATTTCTTACGGGAAAAGAAGTTCCGAAAGAGGAAACGGAGGTTCAACCTACGTATCGTCCCGGCGTAAAAGAAACGGATTTGCATGAAGTATTGCCGACCTTTATAACAGAAGCATTGGAAGAAGCACTGCCGCAGATGGGAAAGAAACTCCATGGATTTGATTGTCCGAATGCGATTATGACGGCGGTGGAAAGCCGCAGTTCTTCTCCGGTTCGCTTACTGCGGGGAGGCGATGGACAAAGCTTGTCATTATCAGGATTTTTTCCTGCGGGAGAGGGTGCCGGTTACGCAGGCGGTATTGTTTCCGCCGCAGTAGATGGGATTCGCGCAGCGGAAAAAATTTGGGAAAAATATCAAAATGTATAAATTATGAAAAAAATTAGAAGAAAGAGGACAACCTCTTTCTTTTTTTGTAAGAAAATTTTTTTAATGTAAAATAAATTACTGCTTGAAAAAAAACGAATATAGTAGAATAAATGCGTTATCAAAGTTTATGGTATCATTTATTTTTAGGAGGTAAGGGAAAATGAACGACAAGTTCAAATTTGTCGACATAGTCAAGATCGGTGGCGCGTTTGTTGCCTTTGTCATCGGTTCCGGCTTTGCGACAGGACAGGAATTAATGCAGTTTTTCACCGCATACGGATTCATGGGTTATGGAGCGGCAGCTATTACACTGATTGCATTTTGCTGGTTTGGCTATACCGCATTAAAAGACGGCAGCGAACTGGGTTTCCGTTCTGATATTGTTATTTTCAAGTATTATTGTGGTGATGTACTGGGCACTTTCTTCTATTGGTTTACAACGGTTTATGTTGTACTGGTATTTATTATTATGCTGGCTGGTGCAGGTGCTACTTTAAATCAGTTCAGCGGTCTGCCTACCATTGTTGGTCGTGTGGCAATGGGCATCTTGGGTCTGATTACTGTTTTAATGGGTCTGAATAAGCTGGTAGACGTTATTGGCGCCATCGGTCCTGTTATTATTGTAGTATCTTTGGTAGTTGGTGGTATTTCCGTTGTAAACCACATGGATGGTTTTGCTATGGTAAGTACTGTTATGCCTGAAGCAAACATTGCTGCTGCAACCAGCAACTGGGCATTGAGCGGTTTGCTGTATTTGACTTATCAGGTAGTATGCCTGCTGCCTTTTTTGCTGCAGCTGTCTTCTACTACCGATAGTAAAAAGAGCGCAGCATGGGGCGGTATTTTCGGCGGTGTTGCATTGGTAGCAGCTATTGTTCTGATGCATTCCGCTTTCTTGGCAAATCTGTCCGGTGTTATGGATAAGGAAATTCCTTCTCTGTACTTGGCAGAACAGATCAGCCCTGTATTAGCAACCATTTTCGTAGTAATTATCTTAGCAGGTATCTATACCAGTGCAATTCCGATGATGTGGATGTTCTGCAGCCGTATGGCAAAAGAACGTACCAAGAAGTATAATATTCTTTGTATTGTAGTTGTACTGGTAGGTATCTTAGGTTCTTCTCTGCCTTTTGGTACACTGGTAAATATGGTTTATCCTTTTGTTGGTTACTTTGGTATTTTTGTTACGTTATGTGTGATTTATCGTACATACATTAAGAAAGGCGACATTGAAAAGTACCGCAAGATGGACGAAGATCTGCAGAAGAAGCTGGCAGACTAATCTGTCTTTCCAATCATGCAAATAAAATCAGCATTCATGTAAAAAAATGGATGCTGATTTTTTTGTACAATAGTGCACTATTTTTTCCAAAACGATTGTGTTAAAATCCATACAATGCGAAAATATATGACCATGTCTGTTTCAAAAAAGGAGGAAAGACTATGTATGATGTCATTATCCGAAACGGTCTCATTGTTGATGGTACGGGAAAAGCGGCTTTTTCCGGAGATTTGGCAATTAAAGACGGTAAGATTGCAGCGGTAGGCGGTGTGATTGGGGAAGCAAAGGAAGAACTGGACGCTGCCGGTTTGGTTGTCAGCCCCGGTTTTATCGATTTTCATTCCCATGCGGATATGTCTATTTTGTATGACCGTTTTTGCAGCAGCCGGATTTATACCGGTGTTACAACGGATGTCATAGGCAACTGCGGAATTGGTGTGGCGCCTATCAGTGATGATCCTCAAAAAGCAGAATTACTGCGGGCATATTTAAGCACTCGTATTGTAGGAACCATTCCTGCGCCCTTGGAATTCCATTGGAAAAGTTTTGGGGAATATTTAGATTATATTGATGCCCATGCTCCTGCCATCAATATTGCACCGCTGCTGAGCCAAGGCGCCATTCGTATTCAGGAAATGGGATTTTCCAAAGAAGATGCGACACCGGAACAGATTATACATATGCAGCAGGAAGTGGACAAGGCAATGCAGGAAGGCGCTTTGGGTCTGAGCAGCGGATTGATGTATCTGCCTGGTGCTTATACCGGTACGAAAGAATTGACAGAGCTCTGCAAACCCATGGTGCCTTATGGCGGTATGTATGTAACCCATATCCGGGATTATATGGATGACCTGTTCCCTTCTGTGGAAGAAGCCATTGAAATTGCGGAAAACGCCGGCGTTCCACTGCATTTATCCCATTTTCAGATTATGACATCGAAAAACTCCGGAAAAGTACAGGAAATTTTAGATGTCATTGAAGATGCCAGAAAAAGAGGCGTAGAGGTTTCGCTGGATACCATGCCTTATGACACAGGCATGACTTCATTGTCTGCACTGCTTCCGCCTTGGAGCATGGAAGGCGGCGTACAGGAATTTTTAAAGCGGATTGAAAAAGAAGATGTCCGTGAGAAAATTATAAAAGATACCTTAGAAGGTACACCCACTTGGCGCAGTTCTTATTTGGCAGCCAATGATTGGGAAAAAGTCACCATTGCTACGGTACAGACAGAGAAAAACCGCTGGGCAGAGGGAAAAACCATTGCACAGGCAGCAAGAGAGATGGGAATGGATATTTTCCCGGCTATTTTTAAACTGCTGGAAGAAGAAGATGCCCGTATTCAGATCTGTATTGTCATGAAGGATTATGCAGATGTGGAAAAATTCGTTGTAACAAAGGATATGATGATTGGTTCTGATTCCATGACCCTTTCCACAGAAGGGCTGCTTTCCAAAGGAAAACCTCATCCCAGAGCATTTGGTACATTTGGCAAGTATTTCCATGAATTTGTGCAGGAAAAGAGAATGCTGCATTTAGAAGAAGCCGTTCATAAAGTAACACAGGTGCCCGCTAGACGGTTGGGATTTTTAGACCGTGGTGTTTTGCAGGTGGGCGCCCACGCAGATGTGACTGTATTTGATGCACAGAATTTCCGGGATTTGGCAACTTATACGGATCCAAAACAGTATTCCGTAGGGGTACAGCATGTTTTAGTCAATGGTCAGATTGCGCTGCGGGATGGTAAGCAGACAGATGTCTGTGCTGGTAAAGTTTGGCGAAATACCAGAAAAAAATAAGGAAGGCATAAAAATTCTAAGAAACGAAAAAAGAAGCGCATCCATATGTTTGGATGCGCTTTTTCTATGTTTGATTATTTTTTCGCGTCAATTGAGCTGATCTCTCTTCCTCCTGTCAATGCATTCACCTCTACAACCATAGTAATCGCATCGCCTTCTTTAAAATTGTTTTGCAGCATATTTCGTACTTGGCTGTCTATAGAATATACAACATCATCGCCATCTTCTGTCTTGCCTAAGAAATTACCATCTTCATCCAATCCGGTCCAGGTGAGTGTTTCTACGAAACTGGATGTGGAAGATTGTTGTTCTGTAGGCTCAATGGATGCAATACTGTATAAGTAGGTGGGATTTGTAATACCATCTGCATAGGGATTATCTATCATTGTAACCAGCCAAGTGCCCACTTTTTTATCCAAAAGGTTATTTTTCATGGTGGCTTCTACTTCGTAAACACCATTTTCCGCAGATAAGAGGGTTAAGTCTACAGTTGTATCTACTAACTCAATTTTAGAGAATACATACTGGTCGTATGCTTCATCGTAAGCTGCATTCTCATAATTTTCCGGCAGAGGTAATAAATCATCATAATCGGAAAACAGGACAGAAGCAAACTCCTGCACAGCCTGGGAAGGCATTTCAATGGCATTATCTGTTTCAGTAGCCAGCTGATGCTCGCCGCCATAACCCGCGGCAAACAGTGTCAGCGCATCCCAGAAAAAATCATTATCTTCTGGAGAATAAACGGTTTTTTCCACCAGCATAGTTTGCAACAGTGCGTCAATGGGCTGGGACATATTTGCCATTTCATTTGCAACGGGCTGCTCTTGTGTATTGTCTGTATCGGTGGTAGGCGGGGGAGTGGTCTGTGTTGTGTTTCCGCAGCCGCATAATAACGCGACTGCAACTGCTGAAGCAGCAAGTACGGTTTTTTTCATAATGGAATACCTCCTTAAAAGAAAGGGTCTTATCATCTGATTTTATGTATAGACACAGTTTTTCAACTGATTACATACTCAGTATACTAAATAGTTATGAAAGAATCGTGAAGAAAATCTTGTATTTTTTGGAAGAAAATCTTACAAAAAACAAACAAAATCTATTATTTTGGGAATAAAATTGGTGGGAAAAAGGAAAAAGCTTTACCTTAATAGAAAAAAATGATATACTGTAACACAATGATTAACTGTGCCTGAAGACAGGATAAAGGAGGGACAGATGTTTGTTTCATAGGTTGTAGCGCCGGGACCGCAGTCAGGTGCGGTTGACGAGGGAGAAGTGATCGAAAGATTCGGCGGATGCTTCTCGCCCTTTGTTTTTCTGGGTCGAAGGTCTTTTTACAAAATGGAGAAGTAATTTTCCAGACAAAAGAAAGACAAAAAAACATTTTATAATGGAGGAATGCATGTTATGTGTGGCATTGTAGGATATATTGGTATGCAGCCAGCCGTACCGGTACTGATGGCAGGCTTGAAAAGTTTGGAATACCGTGGATATGATTCCGCTGGTGTTTCTGTTTGTGTCAGTGATGAAATCTATACCGTAAAAGCCAAGGGTGACCTGAGTCATTTGGAAGCAAAATTAAAGGAAACTGCTTTGCCGGAGGCAACTTTGGGAATTGGTCATACCAGATGGGCTACCCATGGTGCACCTAGTGACGTAAACAGCCATCCCCATATGGGACGGAAGGGCATTGTTGCGTTAGTACACAATGGTATCATCGAAAACTATTTGGAACTGAAAGCGGAACTGATGGAAAAAGGCTGTACGTTCCAGTCTGAAACGGATACAGAAATTGTGGCGCAGTTATTTGAATATCTCTATGACGGGGATATGGTAGGTACTTTGCGGAAAGTATTGCAGCGGGTGCATGGCGCGTATGCTTTAGGCATTATCTGTAAGGATCATCCTGACCAGCTGCTGGCAGTACGAAAAGACAGTCCGTTATTAGTTGGCTTAGGGAAGGAGGAAAATTTCATTGCTTCCGATATCCCTGCTTTGCTGAGCTATACCAGAGATTATTACCTGCTCAATGACAATGAAATTGTACTGTTGAAGCGGGATGGCGTTTCTATCTTTGATTTAGACGGCAATCCGATTGAAAAAGAAGTATTCCATGTATCATGGGACGCTTCCGTAGCGGAAAAAGAAGGCTATGACTACTTTATGATGAAAGAAATCATGGAGCAGCCCAGAGCATTGCAAAAGACCATTTCTCCCCGTATTTTAGAGGGAAATATCAATTTTGAAGGCATTGGGCTAACAGAAGAGATGATTGCGTCTTTGCGCCGGATTCATATTGTAGCCTGCGGCAGCGCATGGCATGCCGGTATTGTAGGACGCTATGTATTGGAAAAGTTAACCCGTATTCCGGTGGAAGTGGATATCGCATCTGAATTCCGTTACAGAGATCCTATTTTCGGCGAAAACGAACTGTGTATCGTAATCAGCCAGTCTGGTGAAACGGCAGATACTTTAGCGGCGCTGCGCCTGGCAAAACAGGCGGGAGTTCGCATCCTTTCCATTGTCAATGTAGTGGGCTCTTCCATTGCGAGAGAAAGCGACGATGTCATTTATACTTGGGCGGGTCCGGAAATTGCCGTAGCTACTACAAAAGGATATACCACACAGCTTTCTGTGTTATATATGATTGCACTTTATTTTGCAAAGGCAAAAGGTCTGCTGCGGCAGGAAGAGGAAAAGATGTATCTGGAGGAATTAAAATTACTGCCGGAGAAAACATCTCAAGTACTGCATGCCTGCAACAGCGGTTCCATCGAAGCATTGGCGAAACAGCTGTGCAAACGGGAAGATTTCTTCATCATTGGCCGCGGCATTGACTATGCAGCCGCTATGGAATCTTCTTTGAAGTTAAAAGAAATTTCCTATATCCACAGCGAAGCTTATGCGGCAGGTGAATTGAAGCATGGCACCATCTCCCTGATTGAAGAGGGTACACCGGTGATTGCCATCGCAACCCAGAGCACCCTGCTGGAAAAACTGGTAAGTAATATTAAAGAAGTAAAGGCAAGAGGTGCTTATGTAATTGCCATCACAGAGGAAGGAAATTCTTTTGTGGCAGATGTGGCGGATGAAGTGATTTATATCCCCAAGGCAACTGACTTATTTACCGCTTCTTATAATGTACTGCCGATGCAGATTTTTGCGTACCATGTGGCAGTGGCAAGAGGATGCAATGTAGATAAGCCTAGAAACTTGGCAAAGTCTGTTACTGTAGAATAAGCGGTATTTGGAGGAAAGAATACAAGAGACTTCTTCTTAAATCATAAAAAAAGCTGGAATCCTTACGAGAGAAGGGATTCCAGCTTTTTTTATATAGGTATTGTGTTTCGCAAGGAAGTTGTCCCAGAAATCAGAATGAAAGAAAAAGCAAAGATTTCCCATGATGGGATCTGTTTGAGAGGATGATTGATCAAAAAATATATACTTCTGGATTCTTTAGGAGGAAAAAGAATTGCGGCTATTTTTTATTTCTCATTTTGAAAGATAACGCACTTCCACATCCTTCTTTTTTATTTTAGGAAAAAGGAAACGAAATAATTTGGAACCATTTTTTGGAAAGATACTTGACAAAGAAAGTTAGCCGTGATAAACTTTGTATGATGTTAGTTAAGACTAACGAATGAATGTGTCATTTTTAGGAGGGAGTGAATATGATGCCCCTGACATTAGCACCGGAAGGCGTAAAACAAACCATACGTAAAATCAATGGAAAAGATGAATTGCGACGGCATTTGGAAAACCTTGGTTTTGTAGAAGGCGGTCAAGTGGTTGTGATTACAGAGCTGAATGGGAATATGATTGTGAATGTAAAGGAATCCCGCATCGCAATCAGCAAACAAATGGCAAACAGAATTCAAGTATAGAAGGAAGGGAAAAGTATGAGAACACTAAAAGAAGCAAAGGTGGGAGAGACTGTTTTGGTACAATCCATTACAGGAACAGGTGCTGTAAAACGGCGGATTATGGATATGGGAATTACAAAAGGTGTGCAGATTGCGGTTCGAAAAGTAGCACCTCTGGGAGATCCCATGGAAGTGACAGTAAGAGGTTATGAACTTTCTCTTAGAAAAGCGGATGCGGAAATGGTCCAAGTAGAATAAAAGAGGAAGTTTTATTTTTTCCCATAGGGTTAGCTTATGCTAATTTTAGGGATGCGATTTAGACAAATGGAATGTAGACGAATATATTTTTTCTAAAAAAGTTAGCTAAACTAATTTTTCGCAGAAAGGAAGCGGAAACATGATCAGAATTGCATTGGCAGGAAACCCCAATAGCGGCAAAACAACGCTCTTTAATGCCCTGACCGGTTCTAATCAATTTGTAGGAAACTGGCCTGGTGTTACTGTAGAAAAAAAAGAAGGACGATTGAAACAAAACAAAGAGGTGCTCATTGCCGATTTACCCGGTATCTATTCTCTTTCTCCTTATACCATGGAGGAAATTGTCTCCAGAAACTATTTAATTCAAGAAAAACCGGATGCCATCCTGAATATTGTAGATGGTACCAATTTGGAACGGAATTTGTACTTGACCACACAGCTGCTGGAATTGGGTATTCCCGTTGTAGTAGCTGTGAATATGATGGATGAGGTGGAAAAAAGAGGCGATATTTTACATATAGATGCCTTGGCGAAAGCATTAGGGTGTCCGGTAGTTCCTATTTCCGCGCTGAAAGGCAGCGGCGTACAGGAAGCGGCAAAAAAAGCGGTGGAAGCGGCACAATATGGCGCAGGTGAATGTAAACATACTTTTGCGCCGGCAGTGGAGCTGGCATTGCAAAAGATCGCGCGCCAGCTGCAAGTGGCAGAAAACCAAAAGAGATACTTTGCCATTAAGCTTTTTGAACGGGATGAAAAAATTGGGCAGAGTCTTTCTGTTGTGCCGAATGTAGAATCAATCATTGCGCAGACAGAGAAAGAATTGGATGATGACAGTGAAAGCATTATTACCAATGAACGGTATACCTTTATTTCTTCCATCATTAATGATTGCTTGACCAAACGGAATCAGAATACTTTTACAACTTCTGATAAAATAGATAAGGTAGTAACCAACCGTTTTCTGGCATTACCCATCTTTGCAATTGTCATGTATCTGGTGTATTATGTGTCTGTAACGACAGTAGGCACATGGGCAACGGATTGGGCAAATGATGGCGTTTTCGGCGATGGGTGGCACCTTTATGGCGGCAGCGCATATACTGAAGACAGCGAAGCCTATTCAGAAGCCAGCACTATTCTCAATGGTTTTGTAGAATTTTACGGCGAAGAAAACGTGGCAGAAGCTTTAAATAGTGAAAGCGAAACGTATGATGTACAAAATGCAAAGACGGCGGCTGAGACCTTTGCGGCTTCCATTGGTATGGAGGATGAAGCGACTTACGCTGTGGTAGATGAAGAAACCATGGCGACAGAGATGGTAACCGCTACTGGTGCGGAATTGGCAGAAGCCGTTCAAGTGTTGGATGATTTTGATTTTACAGAGCCTGATCCTGCGGATTATGGTCTTTGGGTACCCGGTGTGCCGGTATTCATTGGCAATGCGTTGGAAAGCATGCAAGTGGCTGACTGGCTGCAGGGCTTAATTCTGGATGGTATTGTAGCTGGCTGCGGTGCGGTCCTTGGCTTTGTACCCCAGATGCTGGTATTGTTCTTCTTTTTAGCATTATTGGAAAGCTGCGGTTATATGGCGCGTATTGCGTTTATTATGGACCGTATTTTCCGCAGATTTGGACTTTCCGGCAAAAGCTTTATTCCGATTTTGATTGGTACCGGCTGCGGTGTGCCTGGTATTATGGCCAGCCGTACCATTGAAAATGAACGAGACCGCCGGATGACCATTACGACTACCACATTCATTCCCTGTGGTGCAAAACTGCCTTTTATTGCTATGGTAGCGGGCGCTATTTTTGGCGGTGCGTCCTGGGTGGCACCTTCTGCATATTTTTTAGGCATGGCAGCCATTATTATAAGTGGTATTATCCTGAAAAAGACAAAACGCTTCTTAGGAGATCCGGCGCCTTTCGTGATGGAACTGCCGGCATACCATATGCCTACCTTGGGTAACGTGCTGCGGAGCATGTGGGAACGCGGTTCCAGCTTTATTAAGAAAGCCGGTACGATTATTCTGCTTTCTACCATTTTCATTTGGTTTACCAGTTACTTTGGTTTTGTAGATGGTTCTTTCACCATGCTGACAGAAGAACAAATGGATCAAAGTCTGCTGGCAGGTATCGGTAAAGCTATTGCATGGATCTTTATCCCTCTGGGCTTTGGTAACTGGCAGGCAACGGTGGCATCCATTACCGGTTTGGTAGCAAAAGAAAATATTGTAGGTACCATGGCTATTCTTTATAGCGGCGGTATGGGTACTGTATATGAAAATATGGCAGCATCCTTTACAGTATTGTCAGGCTATGCGTTCTTAGCATTTAATCTGTTGTGCGCACCCTGCTTCGCAGCCATGGGCGCCATTAAGCGGGAAATGAATAGCACGAGATGGTTTGCTTTTGCAGTAGCTTATCAGTGTGGATTTGCATATGCCATTGGTTTGATCGTATATCAGTTAGGCAATTTTGTGCTGAACGGTACATTTGGCATTGGTACCGCAGCGGCGATTCTTATCTTAGGGTATGGGCTGTATTTACTGTTCCGTCCTAACCCGGAAGCAAAAAGCAAGAAAGCGGTAAAAGTAAACGCCTAAGCATTATGGCTGCTTTTGATGCGGTAGGCGCAAAAAAGGAGTGGGTATTTTATGGGTACTTGGATTGTAGGATTGATTCTGATTGCCATTGTAGTGGGAATTATCCGTGATATGGTACGTAAGAAAAAAGAAGGAAAATCTCCTATCTGCGGCGGCAGCTGTGGCAGCTGCGGCGCCAACTGCCCGTATGCCAGCCATTCTCATGACCAGCAGCAAAAACAGCCGAAATAAAAAGTCATCGCTTCAAATAATCAATCTATTACCTTCCTTGTAAAAACAGAAGCCAAAATTTTGGCTTCTGTTTTTTGCCATTAATATTTATCTTTGCGAAGCACACTTTTCGCAGAGAAAAGGAACTTTTTTTATTGGATGCCGTCTAAAAAAATGTTACGAAAATATTAAGGTTTTATTTTTTTGCAGTCAAATGTCAAAAAATATGGTAAACTGTTTTTGTGATTTACGTGTGAAAAAATATGCGGTAAAAATAAAAGGAACAGATCAGGAGTGATTGGAAAATGAGAACACAATGGAAAAAACCGCTGGTACTGACACTGATGGCAGTGTTGATTGGAGGAATCCCCACAACGGTTTCTGCGGCTACGAAGCTGCATTCTACAAAGCAGACACAGACCGTTACCAGAGGGGTAGCCTACACAGAAGAAAGAAGGCTGACAGATGCAGGTTTCCAGGATATCTATGTTTTGGAAATGGATTTGAATGAAAGCAGTCTTTCTTTCCATGAAGTAGAAACAACTGGCGAATATGGGCTGAAAGAAACGGTACAGAAAATGTTGCAGGATAACGGTGCTGTTGCCGGTGTCAATGGCGATTTCTTTGGATTATCCGGTACATATTCTACACCTTTTGGACCGACCATCAGAGATGGGGAAATCATTTCCATTGGTACGAATTTAAATGTGGATGAAGCACAGTACGCATCGTTCTTCCAGGATGAAGATGGCAATACATTATTTAATTACTTTAAAATGACCGTTAACTTCCTCAATGAACGGGGAGACAGCCTTTCCTTACTTTCTTTGAATAAGGTAACGGCTATGGTATTCCCTATTTATTTCGACCAGGCGGAGAATACCGCAGATTTGGATAAGCGTTTTGCTGATTCTAAATTGGTGAAATTTGTAGTAGAAGATGATGTAATTACAAAAATCAGTGCGCCGGGCGAAGTGGTGGATGTACCGGAAGACGGGTATTTGATTATCCTGAGCAATAACTATTATAATGACCATGGAACGAAGTTTGCGGTAGGCGATGAAGTATATTTGGATATCAACGCTTCTGTTGATTTGGATGAGATGGAAAATGCCTTTGGCGGCGGCGGCATGCTTTTGACCAATGGTCAAACAGCGCCTGCGACTTCTATTGTAGGTACTGGCAGACAGCCCAGAACCGCATTTGGTATTTCTCAAGATGGAACAAAGGCAATTTTCATGGTAGTAGACGGCAGAAATACCAGTATTGGTGCAACACACCAGGAATTGGCAGCCCTGATGGTGGAATATGGTGCATATAATGCCATGCATTTAGACGGCGGCGGTTCTTCTACTATGGTGGTAAAAACCAATGAAGATACTTCTTTGGAACTGAAAAATACCCCTTCTGACGGTGCAGCCAGAAAGACGATCAATGCTATTGGCATTTTCCAGAATGCGCCTGAGACAGATGAGGTAGCAAAGTTAGTCATCACACCGGTAGAAACAGCAGTAACAGGTCAGCCGGTAACCTATGAAGTATATGGCTTGGACAGCTATGAAAGACGGATCAATCTGGACAGCAGTGAAATCAAGTTTGACCTGTCTGCAGGCGGCGGTACCATTTCCGGCAGTACCATTACCCCTTCTCAGGCTGGTTTGATGGCAGTAGGGGTATCTTATGGCGATCTTTATACCATGACATTTACCACTGTGCACAGCCCAGCAAAACTGACCGCAACCATTAGCAACGCGAAACTTTCTGCAGGCGGTACAGCGACCGTAAAAGCTACCGTAGTCGACAGCGAAGGCTTCTCTTATACAGCACAAAATGGTGTTACCTATCAGGTGGCAGACACTTCTGTAGGCACCATGTCCGGCAATACCTTTACCGCAAAGAAGGAAGGCGCAACTTATATCACTTGCAAGTTGGGCAATTTGACTTATCATATTCCAGTAACAGTAGGCAATGCGAAAGCGGTTTCTGCACCCAGTGCAGTAACTGCAAAAGATAACTGGAATCAAACCATTACCAAAACAGATGATGGAGCGCTTTATGTGAAGATGGCAGGCAACATTGCTTCTTCCGCAGTGAAGGATTTGAATTTGTATACTGCAAAACGTGCAGCAGTCAGAACTGCTTTAGATATCAACAGTAATCTGGCAGTATTTGCTGGCACTGTGGATCTGAACCAGGGACCGCAGACAGAAACCTTAAGATGGAACAGCGGTTATAACTATACCGTAAAGAATGGCACTGCATTTGTGAGTCTTTCCGCAGCAAAGGGTGCGCTTTATACCACTAATGCTGCCCAGTGGAGCAAGATGACAACAGACTTGTCCAGCTTTACTGGAAATAATGTAGTGATTCTGTTGGATAAGACACCTTCTAACTTTAGCAATACCACAGAAAGAGATTTCTTCCGGGATTATTTGGAAGAACTCAGTTCCAATGGCAAGTCTGTGGCAGTTATTTCTTGTGAAGGTACTTCTTCTTGGGTAGGTCAGATCAATGGGGTTCGATATATCAACCTGCCCGCACTGTGGAACAGTGATGGTACTTATAACAGCAATGCAAGGATTTTGTCTATGAAGTGTGACAGCAATGGCATCACTTATGACTGGATTGCATTATCTTAAAAGGGAAAAGATTTAAAATGAAATCAAAAGGGGCATTTTCTTCTGATATAAAGAGGAGAGTGCCCTTTTTATCCGCTTTTGGCTGTAAAAACAGCAAGGATTTTTATTGTAAAATCATAGGAATTGGAGTAATATGTAAAGGAGTGCGGGCTTTTGTACGAAAACAGAAAGCGCGCGTACATACCAGATTCGGAAAGGATCGAAATAAGATATGGCAATTCAAGAAAAAAATGCCCTGAAAGCTGTCAGCGGCATGATGGTCGTCACACTACTGGGAAAGGTGCTGGGGCTGTATCGGGATATCCTGTTTGCAAACAACTATGGTTTGGGCATGGAAGCAAATGCCTTTACTACAGCAAGCCTGATCCCAAGAACCTTTTTTGACGCAGTATTTGCTTCTGCCATTACTGCCAGCTTTATTCCTGTTTTTAATGAGTATATGGGAAAAGAAGGGGAAAAACGTGCATTTTCTTTTGCCAATGTTTTTATTACCCTGGTGGGGGTATTTACCCTGTTTTTTACAGTCATTGGCATGATTTTCGCGGAACCTTTTGCTCAGGCTTATGCTGCAGGATTTGATGAGGCAACACTGGAGTTATGTACAGAATTATTACGGATGCTGTTTCCTACGATATTTTTTACAGGTTTGGCTTACTGTTTTGTGGGTATCCTGCAAAGTATGGAGGAATTTACCATTCCTGCAGCGTTAAGCATTGTCTCCAATGGCGCTATTATTCTATATTATTTTGTAGGGAATGATACCTTTGGTGTCATTGGTCTTGCGGTAGCATTTTTAGCAGGCTGGTTGTTACAGGTTCTGATTCAGGTGCCGGCACTGCATCGAAAGGGATACCGCTTCCGTTTAGATTTTCGCTGGAGGGAACCGGGATTAAGAAAAGTACTGGTTTTGATGATACCTGTTATGGTCAGCACCTGGATTCAGCCCATCAATTTAGCGGTGGGCGTACATTATGCCAGCTATTTATTTGATGGCAGCGGCTCCACAGCACTGAACAATGCCAATAATTTATACAGTATTATTCTAGGTGTATTTGTATTGTCTGTGATCAATGTAATTTTCCCCCGCATGTCCCGTATGGTGACAGAGGGCAGGGAAGAGACCTTTACCAATACCATCAATGATACTTTGATGGTACTGCTGTTTTTATTAGTACCCATGATGGTGGGACTCTGGTGTATGAGTGAACCGCTGGTACGATTATTATATGAAAGAAACCAGTTTACACCCCAAGATACCATTATTACTGCTAGAGCATTGCGGTATCTTTCTTTAGGTACCATTGGATATGGTGTTTATCTGTTCTTATCCCGGGCATTTTATGCCAAACAGCAGGCGAGAGGCCCTATGGTTGCGGGAATTCTTTCCATGGTGCTCAACGCCATTTTCTGTATTCTTTTGATGGATCGTTTTGATGTGGCGGGTATTTCTGCCGCTTCGGCAATTGCCTCTTTGGCTTCTGCCGCATGGCTGGCAGTTTCTTTGCATCGGCAAAATGCCCACTGCCTGGACAAGCAGTTATGGATACCTTTTATGAAAATAGTCATTGCTTCCCTTTTGATGGGAGTTGGTGTGACCCTTTGTTATGGTGCGTTAGCAGAAATATTACCGGATCAGATGATGGGGCGGATTTTGCTGTTAGCAGTACCTGCTGGTGTAGGCGTCATTCTTTATGCCGTTTGCAGTATTGCCTTGGGTATCCCCCAGGCTCGTTATGCCCTGAACTTATTACAGGGACTACGTAAAAAAGGAGGAAACTAAATCGGTATGATCACTTCATTTGTGAAAAGAGCCATCCACGAAAGCAAAGTGCTGGGTGCCCTGGATCGGCTTTATGTGTATTTAGGAAAACAGGCACAGCAAAGCCACATCATTCAGTGGTTCCTTGCGGTACGGGAAGACCCTGCCGATACCCAAAGAAGTATTTTTAGCAAGTTGTTTTATGGAATTTTAGGTATATTTGGAACGCTGTTTGAAAAAATCGGGCTTTCCCGCTTGTTAGAGGGCAGTATTTTGAAAGAACCGTTTTTATGGGGCGCCTTAGCAATGGCGCTGGCACCGCTTTTACCCACCATGGCGGTACTTGCCATTGTCATGATATCTTTTGTGGCACTGTTTTTACAGCTGGTCTGTGAAAAAAAGCGAATGACTTATCAGGTCTTGACAAAATATGTGCTCCTTTATGCCTTTGTTTATCTGTTTGCCACCATTTTTTCTGTTTCGCTGCAAGACAGTCTGCTGGGCGGTATATTAAGTGTGGCATTTACCCTGTTTTTCGTGGTGATTTCCCAAAGCGTAGATTCGAAAAAGAAAGCGGATATTTTGGTAAGGGCATTGATTATCATTGGTGCCTTGGTAAGCGTATATGGTTTTTATCAGTACATGCATCAGGATCAATTCAGCGGTCAGTGGGTAGATGCGGATATGTTCAGCAGTATTACCTTCCGTGTGTATTCCACATTGGAAAACCCTAACGTATTGGGGGAATACTTCTTATTGGTACTGCCTTTTGCGGCATCCATCTTTTTGACAGCAAAAAATAAAGCGGATCGTTTTGTATCTTTTATTTGTGGCTGCGCGATGCTGGTATGTTTGGTACTGACTTATTCCAGAGGATGTTATTTAGGTCTCTTAGTCAGTGCAGCGGCTTTTTTGGTATTGATAGACCGCAGATTTTTATTGCTGGGTATTTTAGGACTCCTTGCATTACCTTTTGTACTGCCGGATACCATTCTGAACCGTTTCCTCAGTATTGGTAATATGGAAGACAGTTCCACCTCCTACCGGGTTTATATCTGGATGGGAACCCTGGCGATGTTGAAGGATTATTGGTTTAGCGGGATTGGTCCGGGCATTGGAGCGTTTAATAAGGTGTATCCTTTTTATGCTTACCACAGTGTCAGCGCACCCCATAGCCATAATCTGTTTTTACAGATTTTCTGTGATGCAGGTGTGATCGGATTTATGGTATTTGCGTCCATCATTTGGATGTTTTATCGGTTAGGTTTCCGTGCCGTTTCTGTAGAAAAGAATTGGAGAGAGAAGATTCATTTGATTGCGGGCATTTCTGCTATCAGTGGATTTATGGTGCAGAGCCTGACGGACTACACATTTTATAACTATCGGGTAATGCTTCTTTTCTGGGCGGTGCTGGGATTAACCGCGGCACTGGCTCACATGTGCATGCACAGGGAGGAAGGAAAATGATCAAAGTACTGAATATTATCTCTGACAGTAATATTGGCGGTGCGGGACGCTGCATTATCAATTTTGCCAAGTATTATGACAAAGAGCGGTTTCATTTGACAGTGGCAATGCCTAAGGGCAGTCTCTTAAAAGAAGCGTTAGAAGCTTGCGGCACAGATGTGGTGGAAGTGGAAGGAATCGCAGACCGCTCGCTGGATTGGAAGGCTATCGGAACACTGAAGCAGGTGATTCGTCAGGTAAATCCGGATGTGGTTCATACCCATGGCGCCATGGCAGGGCGCATTGCTGGAAAGTTATGCGGTAAGCCGGTAGTATTTACCAGACATTCTGTTTTTCCTGTGAAATCTATGTTAGCAAAACAGCCGGGAAAGGCGATCAACGGTTTTATCAATGAACATACAGCAGATGCTATGATCGCCGTGGCAGAAGCTGCGAAAGAAAACTTGGTGGAAAGCGGCATCCATGGCGACCGGGTGAAGGTGATCCTGAACGGGGTAGAAGCCATGCAGCCTGCCAGTGCGGAAGAACAGCAGAAGAAAAAAGAAACGCTGGGAATTCAGCCGGGTACGATGGTTTTTACGATTTTAGCCAGAATGGAAGCGGTAAAAGGACACCGCTATATTCTGGAAGCGGCGAAAATACTGGAAGAAAAAGGATATGACTTCCAGGTGCTTATTGCAGGAAAGGGCAGTGAAGAGGATGCTATCCGACAGGCAGCGGAACAACTGCAAACCCAGGCACATGTGCAGTTTTTAGGTTTTGTGAAGGATGTGCGGGGACTGTTGAGCATTACCGATGTGCAGTTGAATGCGTCCTATGGCACAGAAGCCACCAGCCTTTCTTTGCTGGAAGGCATGAGTATGGGTGTTCCGGCCATTGTCAGCGATTTTGGCGGGAATCCTGGTGTCATTACCCATGAAAAAAATGGTCTTATTTTTCCGAAACAAAACAGTGAAGCTTTGGCAGCCTGCATGGAGCGGCTTTTAACAGACGAAGCCCTGATGCAGTCTTTACAGAAAGGAAGTTTCGAAGTTTTCCAGGAAAAGTTTACGGTACAGACGTACGCGGCACAGATTGAGTCGGTATATTTATCCGTATTGAAAAAAGGAGGTAACAACCTGTGAGTGAGAAAAAGAGAAAAATCAATTTCTTTGATGTGGTAATTATTGCCCTGGTGGCTGTCCTTTGTGTGGCAGTACTGGTAATTCGTTCCAAAAGCGCAGCATCCAGTACAACTGCTGCCCAGATGCAAACATTGCAGTATACCATTGAACTGAATGCGGTACCGGACCAGATGAGCGATGCCATTGCGATTGGCGATAGCCTGACAGAAGGTGTAAAGAATTATAACTTAGGCAATGTAGTGGATGTTCAGGTGGAAGCCGCTACGGACCAGACACCCATTGCCAGTGAAGGCAGATATGTAGAAAAAGAAATTCCGGAAATGGAAAAAATTTTCCTGACCGTAGAGGCACAGGTAACAGAAAGTGATTCTTCCTTTGCCATTGATGGTGCGTATGTAGTGCGGGCAGGCAATACCGTTTCTGTAAAGGGTCCTGGCTATGCATGGGAAGGTATGATTGTCAGTGTCAATAGAGGGGAGGCGTAATCCATGGAACAGACAAAAAGAAAAGGCAGCATATTAGATGTCATTATTATTTTAATTGTGATTGCGCTGGCAGCTGGCGTTTATGTGAAATTTTTCAGACAGGAAAAAACAGTAGTCAATGCCAATACCGTTCCAGTTGCTTATACCATCCGTTTTAAGTCTTTGGAACCGGTTCTTGCGGATAATTTGCAGGTGGATGATAAAATGTTTGATGCCAGCAGTGGCAACTACATTGGAACCATTACAGATATAGAATTGGTGGAAGCAAAAGAAACCATGAAAACCATGGATGGCGAAATTTATCGTGCATCCCTGGAAAACCGCGTAGACGCGTTAGTAACCGTACAAACCAATGCTTCCCAAAATGGGAACAGCTATTATGCGGAAAAGAGTTTTGAATTACTGCGTAACTCTGCAAAGAACTATGCAACAAAGTATTTCCAATATGAGGGAAAAATTATTTCCATTGAAGCAGAAGGGGCAGATGCACAATGAAACGGGACGCAACCATTCTAATGACGTTAATGGGGTTGGAAATCGGCGGCGCGGAGACCCATGTGGTGGAACTTTCTAAAGCGCTGCAGAAAAAAGGCTACCGCATTATCGTTGCATCCAATGGCGGTGTTTATGAGAAAGAACTGCTGGCATCGGGGATTAAGCATTACCGGGTGCCAATGCACCAGAGAAATGTATGGAATATGATCCGCTCTTATTTTATGCTGAAAAAAATCGTGAAAAAAGAGCATGTGGATCTGGTCCATTCCCATGCGCGTATTCCCGGCTTTATTTGTGGTCAGCTCCATAAGAGAATGAAGTTTCCCTTTGTTACCTCTGCCCATGGTGTATTTTATACCGGCATGGGGCTGCGTTATCTGACCAACTGGGGACAGAAAGTAGTGGCAGTCAGTGAGGATATTCGGGAATATCTGCGCAATAACTACCATGTGCGCAATGAAAATATTTTTGTGACAGTCAATGGTATTGATACAGACAAATTTTCTCCGGCTATTTCCGGCAAAGCAGTGCGCAAAGAATTTCATTTATCTGAAGATACACCGACATTAGTCCATGTAAGCCGTATGGATGAAGCCACGGTTATGGTAACGGAACAGCTGATTTCACTGGCGCCGGCATTGGCGAAGGCAATTCCTGGCATTCGGATGCTGTTAGTAGGTGCGGGTGAGCGTTTTGAGGATCTGAAGGCAGAAAGTGCGCGGATGAATGCGGCGGCAGGCCGAGAGGTGATTACCATGACAGGCGCACGCACAGATGTCAACGCGCTTTTAAGCGTAGGCGATGTGTTTGTAGGGGTCAGCCGTGCGGCGCTGGAGGCAATGGCGGCGAAAAAAGCAGTGGTTTTGGCTGGTAATGAAGGCTATATCGGCACCTTTACACCGGACAAACTGGAATTGGCGATGAGCAATAACTTCTGCTGCCGTGGCTGTGAGGCGCCTACAGCGGCAAAGTTAGAGAAGGATATTTTAGGTGTTTTACAAGGTATGACGCCACAGGAGCGGGACGCGGCAGGCGCTTATAGCCGTTCCGTCATTATGGAGTACTACTCTGTACAGCGCATGGCGGAAGACTGTGTGAAGGCATATGATGCGGCTTGGAGAGAAAGCCGCGAAAGACAGTATCATATTGTCATGAGCGGTTATTATGGCTTTAACAATACGGGTGATGAGGCTATCATGCTTTCTATGCACCATAATATTCAAGCCATGGGTGAAAACTATCATATTACTGTTTTATCCAATCGACCGAAAGAAACCAGCAAACGATATAATATTGAAGCGGTTTACCGTTTTGGCATTCGGGATGTGTACCGGGCACTGAAGTGGTGTGATGTGCTCTTAAGCGGCGGCGGCAGCTTGCTGCAAGACAGCACCAGTACCAGATCTTTGTTATATTATCTTTCCATTACTGCTTGTGCCAAAGCATTGGGTAAGAAAGTGATGCTTTATGCCAACGGTATCGGTCCTGTCAGCGGCAAGCGAAACCGCAGACTGGTAAAGCAGGTGGTGAATCGGGCTGATTTAATTACCTTGCGTGAAGAAAACTCTTACGAAGAATTGCTTTCTATGGGCGTAAAAAAGAGCAAATGCTTCGTGACAGCAGACCCGGTTTTCACCATGAATGGTATTGCGCAGGAAGATGCAAAGAAGCTTTTGCTGGACAACGGCATTCCTATGGATAAGCCATTGGTTGCGGTTTCTGTGCGGAATTGGAAAAATATTGAAAGCTTCACCGATGAATTCGCGAAACTTTGTGATACTGTGGTTAGAAAATATGACCGCAACATTGTTTTTATTGCCATGCAGGTGCCTAATGATTATCGCACCAGCGAAATGGTACAGAAAAAGATGCAGGAGAAATCCTATATTTTGCGGGGAGACTTTACGCCCTATGACCTGATCAGTGTGATTGGCTGTATGGACTTTATTTTGGGCATGCGGCTGCATACATTGATTTTTGCCGCAAGAAAGATTGTACCGCTTATCGGATTTGTATATGACCCGAAAATCAAGTATTATCTAAGCAGACTGGATATGCCGGACGGCGGCAGTGTAAAGGGATTTGATTTAGCAAAAGCGGAAGCGTTGGTAGATGATATTATCAACCACAAAGCGGACTATGTAAAGCGGTTAGAGGAAAAGAGCGCACTTCTTTGTGCAGATGCACATCGTAATGAACGGTATTTGGAACAATTATTACAGCAAGGTCGTAGTAAAGAGCGTATGTTTGGAGGGGAAAAAGCATGAGAAAACAGATTCATGTGCTGGGAGTTCCTTTTGATGCGTTAGATATGGAAGGCGCAGTGCAAAAAGCACTGGGCTTTCTGCAAGATGGTAAAAAACATTATATTTGCACACCTAATCCAGAAATTGTTATGGAAGCTTGCAAAGACAAAGAATTGATGATGATTCTGGAAGATGCAGATTTGGTGGTGCCCGACGGCATTGGTGTGGTTTGGGCAAGCCGTTACGCAGAAGAACGTTTGAAAGAAAGAGTTGCGGGCTATGATTTGACTCAAAATTTGTTTGCGAAATTGGCAAATACACAAGAGACATTCTATTTCTTTGGCGGAGCACCCGGTGTGTCTGCAAAGGCGGCGCATCTGATGCAGGAGAAATATCCGGGCTTACAAATTGTAGGCGGGCATAACGGGTATTTCGATGAGGTAGAAGAACGGAAAATCATTGCGGACATTCAGAAAAAGAAACCTTCTGTGTTATTGGTAGGACTGGGTGCGCCGAAACAGGAAAAATGGATTTATGAAAATCGGAGACTTTTGGATGTAAAACTGTGCATTGGTGTGGGCGGCAGCTTTGATGTCATGGCAGGCAATGTAAAACGGGCGCCGAAGGTATTCCGAAAATTAGGTTTGGAATGGTTTTACCGCCTGATTACCCAGCCCTCCCGCTGGAGAAGAATGCTGAAACTGCCCGTATTTGCCTTTCAGGTATGGAAAGAGCGGAACCACAAATAAGATCTGACCATTCAAAGTCTGTATTTCTTTGGAAGAAATGGCAAATTGACTATGACTTTTTATCCAAAAACCGTTGGGGTAATCCCAACGGTTTTTTGCAATATTGTTTGAAAAGCATTGTTATACATGAGGTTTATTCCAATTTTTTTTGATGCCCTAATTGGTTTCCGGTAAAAATAGCGAAACGCCTGGGACAATTTTTGTCCGTTTGTTTTTATATTTTCTGTATTTTATTATACAACTACACCAAAAACCGTTGCCTTTTTTCGGAAATCTGACTAGGAAAAGAAAAAAGTGCAAATTTTTTTCGATTTTCTCTTTTCTTTTTTGGTATTATGGGATAGAATGTATATAGACAATTTTATAGAAAGAGACTATATTCTAATTTTCGTCATTATTTTATGGTCAACTTTTCTTGGATTCCGGAGAAAATGTTGTAAAAGATTTCATACAAAGTAAACAAAAACGGACGATTATTTTTTTGAGGTGAGCGCTATGATTTCCAACCAAATTTTACAGAGTACCATTGACGGGTTGAAAAACATCACACGCAAGGAATTAAGTGTGATCGAAAAAGAAGGCAAAGTAATTGCCACAACAGAAGAAAATATGATTGGACGCCAAGTGGATGCAGTGGAGAATTTTGTAGGCTCTCAGGCGGAAAGCCAGCTGATCATGGGGTATCAGTATTTTAAGATTTATGACAATGGTGTGCCGGAGTATGTGGTGCAGGTGAAGGGTGAAGATGAAGAAGGCTATCGTATTGGCAAGATCGCCGCATTTCAGATTCAGAGCCTGCTGGTGGCGTATAAAGAACGTTATGACAAAGACAACTTCATTAAAAATCTGCTGTTAGACAATTTGCTGCTGGTGGATATTTACAGCAGAGCAAAGAAACTGCACATTGAAAATAATATTCGCCGCATTGTTTATCTCATTGAAACCAATATTGATAAAGATCTGAATGTGGTGGAAATTGTACGGAGCATTTTCCCCGCAAAAACGAAGGACTTTGTTACCGCAGTAGATGAACACAGCATTATCCTGGTAAAAGAACTGCATGATAAAGAGGGCGATGAAGAGATTGATAAAATTGCGAAGATGATTGCGGATACCCTCAATCAGGAAAGCAGCAATTCTGTATATATCGCCAGCGGTACTGTTGTGACAGACTTGAAAGATGTATCCCGTTCTTATAAAGAAGCAAAAATGGCATTGGAAGTGGGAAAAATCTTTGACAGTGAAAAGTACATCGTAAATTATGAAAGACTGGGCATTGGCAGATTGATTTATCAGCTGCCCCTGCCTTTGTGCCGGATGTTTATTAAAGAAGTGCTCCATGGTCTGACAATGGATGACTTTGATAATGAAACATTGACAACGGTTAATAAATTCTTTGAAAATAACTTAAACGTATCTGAAACCAGCCGCCAGCTGTACATCCATAGAAATACGTTAGTATATCGTTTGGATAAACTGCAGAAAATGACCGGCTTGGATCTGCGTAATTTTGATGATGCTATCATCTTTAAGATTACACTAATGGTAAGCAAATACATGATGTACATGGATAGAATGAGTTATTAAGTTTCAAAAAGAATTAAAAAAACTTAATTTCTAAGAAAAATGTAGATTAAAGCTGTATATTATGACCTCTTTTTTGTTTTTTATAAAAACACTTTGAATTTTTTAGTTGTATTATTTGTAAATACAGTAAATATAGAAAAAATCAACATATTTAAAGAAAGAGAGGGATTAGTATAAAGAAACTTTATACAGTTATTACAACGGTTGCATGATGCATCACTATGGTTGTTCCTGTTGTAGCAAGTGAAAGCAGTGCAGGAGAAAACAATATTTTAAGCAACGAATATTTAAGACAAGAATTTATTAGAAATTCGGATTATACTAAAGATTCAAATGGAAACTTTGTATTTAAAAGAGTAGAAAAATTAAACAATACAGAAAATGAAGTGTTAAGTGAAGATAATGCAGCGTTAGAACATTTTGTGTCTGGGACATTGGTTATTATTCCTGAAACAGAAGAAGATAGTGAAAAGATTGACCGAATTGTAGAAGATATTAAAAATCCAGTTGTAACAAGAGGTGGCGGTAGTTCATGGGAAGAAAATTGGGATTCTACAGGTTGTATCTATGCATATCTAGAAATAAGTTATACAACTTCAACATTGATGGATAAAACACATGTACGTTTAGATGAAGTATCAGGATATCATTCTCGAACATCTAGTGGCGTTTCCGTTAAGGACGATTTTGTACATTATACTAGTCAAGGTTTTTATGTAAATGGTTTTCAAAATGAATCGGATTATTATTATCCGACATCAACAAACTGGAGTGTCACACCTCCGTCTTCTTGGAAAGCTGTAGAGATAGATTCAACATGTTTAATTGGTGCAACATATTATCTTACAGTTGGCAGAGGAGATGATACATGGGATATGGAAGTTGTCAATAATCCATTTCTATCATAACATAAGAATGTAGGTTTTTATATGATTATAATTAAGGAATAAAAATGAATATAAAAAAAATAAAGGTTTTTTTCCCTATAATTCTGGTCGAAACATACGCTATATTACATATTCTGATAAAAAAAGGCTTATTTTTATATAGGGCAAAAACATATCAACCGTATCCATATTTAGTATATAATGTCTTATCTTATATTATATTTGGAATTTTGATGGGAATATTTTTTTTTTTTTTTAAGAATAACGAGAGTAAAAATTTTTATATCAGATTGCTAGTATTTAACTTGTTTTGCCTAGGAACAATATTAAAAATATCGCTAAACTCTGATGTATATTTTATTTTAATTTTAATAGGTTTTTTTATAGTAAGAATTCTTTTAACTGAAAAAGATTGATATGATTGAAGATTAACTATAAGGCACAGAAAAAATTTCTGTGCCTTATAAAATATTACTATTTTAAGGTAAAATTTATAATAATCAATTTTTTAGAGAGATAAATTATGATATGATAAAATATTAAATGATGGCAATATTTGATGTACATGGATAGAATGAGTTATTAAGTTTCAAAAAGAATTAAAAAAAACTTAAAATTTTAGAAAAAAGGAGCCTGGGCTTGTGTCAAGACTCCTTTTTTGCTATAATAAAACAGCATATATCGACAAAACATACATTTTTCTGCGCAAGATCTTATTCGTAAGATCTTATTTTCCGTGGAAAAAAAGAAAGGTTGCGTGTAATGTGATTCGACTGGAAAATGTAGGAAAAACCTATCCCAATGGTTCCGTAGGGGTAGAACATCTGAATCTACACATTAAAAAAGGTGAGTTTGTTTTTATTGTAGGCTCCAGTGGCTCTGGTAAATCTACACTCATTAAGTTGTTGTTAAAAGAACTGGACCCTACAGAGGGTACCATTACCATCAATCGGGTAAAGACCAACAATTTGACAAGAAGCCAGATCCCTTATCTGCGCCGTAACTTGGGCGTAGTATTCCAGGATTTCCGTCTTCTGCCTAATAAGACGGTCTATGAGAATGTGGCATTTGCTATGCGTGTGATTGAGGCACCCAGCCG
>CALWKY010000061.1 GCA_944381395.1 uncultured Lachnospiraceae bacterium | reverse complement strand
TAACCGTAGAAGTTGGTGCCAGCGATGGCAATTATATTGAGATTACCAGCGGTTTGTCAGAAGGCGACGAGATTGCATACGTACAGTCCGCAGGTTCTTCTTCCTCTGACCAAATGATGATGGGCGGTATGGCTATGCCCGGCGGTGGCATGTCAGGCGGTGGCGGTATGCCCGGCGGTGGAGCTATGGGAGGAGGTGACCGATAATGGCACAGGAAACAATCATTGAATTTCGCGATGTTTCTAAAGTTTACCACATGGGTGACAGTATTATCCGGGCGGCGGATCATGTAAATTTTACTGTAAAAAAAGGCGAATTTGTTGCGATTGTCGGACAGTCTGGATCTGGTAAGTCTACTTGCATGAATATCATTGGATGCTTAGATGTACCCAGCGAAGGTGAATATTTATTGCAGGGCAAAAATGTAGGCGAAATGGACAGAGATGAACTGGCAGAGATTCGAAATGAAATGCTGGGATTCATTTTTCAGCAGTATAACCTACTGCCAAAGTTAAATCTATTAGAGAATGTGGAAGTGCCGCTGATGTATGCCGGTGTACCGAAAGAAGAAAGGAGAGAACGTGCGGCAGCGGCATTGGAAAAAGTAGGATTAGGCAACAAAATGAAGCACTTACCCACTCAGCTGTCAGGCGGACAACAGCAGCGCGTTTCTATTGCAAGGGCATTGGCTGGATCACCTTCCGTGATCCTTGCCGATGAGCCCACAGGTGCATTAGACTCCCGGACAGGACGGGAAGTGTTGAGAATGCTGCAGCAGGTACACCGGGAGGGAAATACCGTTGTGTTAATTACCCATGATAATGGCATTGCGGCTACGGCACAGCGGGTGATCCGGTTGGATGACGGACACATTGTATATGACGGTCCCGTAACAGATCCGAATGCGTTTGTGCAGCCTAAAATTTATACGGAGGAGGTGGCGCAATGACTTTTTCCGAATGTTTCGGGATGGCATGGAAAAATATCATGTCCAGCAAGATGCGCTCCCTTTTAACCATGCTGGGTATTATTATTGGTGTGACCGCCGTAATTGTCATCATGGGCATGGGCAACGGTATGGAAAATTATATGCGGGAAAGCTTTCAAGAATTGGGTACCAATAATATGACGGTTACACTAATTGGACGCGGTAATTCCTATACGCAGATGTCTTATGAAGAATTACAGGAAATTGTGGAAGAAAATCCGGATGATTTTGATTTGATTTCTCCTACCGTAACAATGACAGGAACAGTTAAAATTGGTTCAGAAACGATGGACGCTACTTCTGTTACTGGCGTGGGAGAAGACTACTTTGAAATTAAATCCCTTCATATTGCCCAAGGCAGAGGCATTCAATATGTGGATGAATTAAAGCGGACCTATGTTTGCGTCATTGGAAGTTATTTAAATAACACCATGTTTAATGGCAACGGTATTGGAGAAACACTGAAAATTGACGGCAGAGAATTTACAGTTGTAGGCGTTCTGGAAGAAAAAGCTGACAGTGAAGAAGGCGGCTCTGACGATGTAATTTATGTACCTTATAGTACAGCCAGCAGACTCTCCTTTACAGGTATGATGAGTACATATATTCTGACTATTGTATCAGAAGACCGTGCCAGTGAAAGCAAAACGGTAATGGAAAATGCCCTTTATAACTACTATAAAGATGACGATTCCTACATGGTTAGCGCAACGGCAGAGGCATTGGAGACGATGACGAGTATGCTGAATGTGGTAATAACGGTATTGGCAGTCATTGCAGGTATTTCCCTGGTAGTAGGTGGTATCGGCATTATGAATATTATGCTGGTTAGTGTGACGGAGCGTACCCGGGAAATCGGTATCCGCAAGGCGTTGGGTTCTAAAGAAAAATATATTCTGATGCAATTTGTGACAGAGTCTGCTTTAACCAGCGCTTTAGGCGGTATCATTGGTATTCTATTGGGATACTTATTATCCGCTGCAGTAACAGAAGCTATCACCCAGCTGATGGAAGCGGATATTACCGTCTCTCCCGATTTGGGATCTGTATTATTGGCATTTAGTATTTCCGCAGGAATTGGTGTGTTCTTTGGTTATATGCCGGCAAAAAAAGCGGCACAGATGAACCCCATTGATGCGTTGCGTTATGATTAAAAAGGAGAGAGGACGAGAATGAAAAAAATATGGGCGATTTTTTTAGCGATGATACTGTCTTTGAGTATGATCCAGATTTCTTTTGCGGCAGATGATACTTCCGCAGAACAAACAGTGCGTGCTTTGGGCATTATCTCTAGTAATTTATCTTCATCATCTTCTGTCAGCCGTGGGGAGTTTGCGCAAATGCTGGCAAAAGCATCTATCTATAAAGATGAACTAAGCGGTGAAAGTTCCGCTTCTCCCTACAAAGACGTTACAAGCAGTGATGAGGCGGCAGAAAGTATTCTTTTGAGTGTGGAAAATGGCTGGATGACTGGATATGTAGATGGTACATTCCGCCCCAATCAGACCGTAAAAGCAGAGGAGGCGGCAGTGGCACTTTTAGAGATGCTGGGATACGATTGCGCTTCCTTAACCGGCACATTTCCCAATGCGCAAATTTCCAAGGCGAAAGCGGTAGGGCTTGCCGATGGCATTACATTTGCCAAAGGGCAGGAGTTGACGGTACGAGACTGTATTTATTTATTCTATAACCTGCTCAATGCGGAAACAGAAAGCGGTCAGATTTATGCGGAAACATTAGGCTACAGCACGACAGACGACAAAGTTTCTTATTCTTCTTTAGTAAGTGAGGATTTAGCGGGACCCTTTGTATTAACCGATAATGATTTGCAAAGCGGTGTACCTTTCTCCTTATCTTCTGCGGCTATTTACCGCAATGGCTATGCTTCTGATGCAAATGAAGCAGCTATGTATGATGTATATTACTATAATACAGCAATGCAGACTGTATGGATTTACAGCAACCATGTAACCGGCACCTACACAGCGGCATCTCCTAACGCTACGGCTCCGGAGACTGCAACAGTAGCAGGAACTACTTATCAGCTGGAAGCGGCAGCAAGTTATAAGCTTTCTAATTTGGGTGAGTTTAATATCGGTGATGTAGTAACGTTATTGATTGGCATGGATGGAACGGCAGTGGATGTGGTTTCCGCTGATGCATACAGCACTACTTATTATGGAATAGTCACGGGAACAGGTGCGGAAAGTTATACTACCACAGGCGGAAGCACTGCGGTTGAGCGAGTGGTTTATGTAACATGTACCGATGGTGTGACCAGGAACTACCAGGTAGATGAAACTTTTGAAGAAGGCGATTTAGTGAAAATTTCTTTCGATGAATCCGGCTCTAAAGTAAAAGAGGTAAGCAGCAAGAATATCAGCGGTAAAGTAGATCGTTCTGCTTATACAATAGGGTCCCGCTGTTTGACTAAGGATGTGAACATTCTTCATGTTTCTGAGGATAACCATACTTCCAGAATTTATTTAAGTGCATTGGACGGCATGACCCTTTCCAGCAGCCAGGTTCGGTATTATGTGACAAACTCTAACTACGAAATCACAGATTTGATTGTCTATGACGTAATTGGTGACAGCAATCAGATTGGTGTCATTACATCGGTCAGCGAAGGTGAGTTGGATAATGATGGCGAACTGATTTATACCTATACTTACATTGTCAACGGTGTGACAGGCAGCGGCACTTCTTCCAATGATATTCGTACGGGCGGCGCATACTTTACGGAAGAAAATGGTACTTTGAAATACAGCTATGCGCTGAGCAGCGTATCTTTAAGCGAAGTGGATGGACTGACTGCTGTTTCTTCCTCCGGTAATAACAAATACGATATTCAGGAAGATGCACAGTGCTATATCCGCACAACCGGCGGCACCTATACAGAGGTCTCTGTCAACTCCTTGGATTCCGATCGGTATAATTTGACAGGTTATGTTTATAATGGCAATATCTGTGTCATTATCGGCAGGGAAAAATAACAAGATTAAAAGTTTTACAGAACGAAATCATCGAAAGATGGTTTCGTTCTTTTTTTGTTTCTAAACTATACAAATATTTTACATATGTTTGATTTTTAATTTTACAGGGCATTCCTATACTAAAGAATGGATTGTATTGCAGAAATTGTCGAAATAAAGAAGGGAAACGATACATGAAACAAGCAGTGATTGATATAGGTTCTAACTCCATGCGGCTGACGGTTTATCACGTAAAGCAGGAGAATTTCCAAATCCTCTTTCGGGAAAAACAGATGGCTGGATTGGCTGGATATGTAGAAAAGGGCGCGCTTTCTGAAGACGGTATTCGCTGTGCCTGTGATGGATTACTGGAATTTCGTAAGACATTACGGTCTTTGCATATTGAAAATGTAGTTGTTTTTGCGACGGCATCTTTGCGTAATATTTCCAATAGCGACGAAGCCGCAGAAGAAATTAAGGAACGTACTGGTTTTCATGTGGAAATTATCAGCGGGGAAGAAGAAGCAGCATTTGGTTACATGGGTGCCATGAAAGAGTTAAACCTTTCAGGTGGCGCGTTTGTCGATATTGGTGGTGCCAGTACAGAGATTGTGACGTTCCAAAATCAAAACATGCTTTCTTCTGTCAGTTTGCCCATTGGTTCTTTAAACCTATACCGCAAGTGTGTGAAAAAAATATTGCCTAGTGCCAATGGTGTTCGCCGTATACAGGAAGAAATCACTTCTCAACTAGAGGAAGAAAAAAAGATCCAGTTTTCACAGCAGGAAGTAGTGGCTTGTGTAGGTGGTACTGCAAGAGCAGTATTGAAATTTGCAAAGAAAAAATATCATTTGCCGCAGCAATGTAATGAAGTAACGGCACAGCAGTTCCATGAAATTGTGGAGATGTTATGCAAGGCTGACAAGGCAGCGACAGATTTCATTTTAAAACTGGAACCGGACCGTATTCATACGATTATTCCCGGTATGTTAATTCTGGAAGAAATTGTCCGCCGCTTTGCAGCGGATAAGATTTTAATCAGCAGATATGGCGTTAGGGAGGGCTATTTATGCCAAAAAGTACTGCAGAAGAAAGATATTCCTACACACAAAACAGAGAACTAAGCTGGCTGCGATTTAACCGCAGAGTATTGGAAGCGGCAGCAGATACAGAAACACCCTTACTGGAAAGACTGAAGTTTATTTCTATTTTTTCCAGCAATTTAGATGAGTTCTTTATGGTGCGGGTAGGATCACTGGTAGATATTTCACAGGTATCTCCTGAGGAAAAAGATAATAAGACGGGTATGACTGCACAACAGCAGTTAGAGAGAATATATGGTACCATTCCTGGGTTATTGGAATTAAAAAATCAAATTTACCATCATCTGCTGGCAAAATTAGCAGAAGAAGGCATTGAAGATGTAACGTATGATGCCTTGAGTGGGGAAGAACAGAAATTTATTCAGAATTATTTTAAGAGCAATATTTTACCTATTATCTCTCCTATGGTCATTGGAAACCACCATCCGGTACCCCATTTAGCCAATAAAAAGCTTTATATTGTCGTATCATTACGGGATAAAAAAGAAAAATTTTCTTTGGGCGTAATTCCCATGCCAAATGGTGTTGCGCCATATGTGGCGTTGCCCGGTAAAAATACAAGATGGATCAGAATGGAGAATATTTTACTGCATTTGGCACCCACACTTTTCTCTGATTATCGCATTGAAGAGGCATGTGTGATTTGTGTAACCAGAAATGCAGATATCAGTTTTGACCATGAAAAATTTGAAGATGATACAGAAGAAGATTTCCGCAGCCGTATGACAAAGATGCTGAAAAAAAGAGACAGCCTGTCTGTTGTCCGGTTGGAAATCAATCAGGATATTTCTGACTTTTTTTACAGCAAGCTCATTGACCTTATCCATATTAACAGAAATCAGGTTTATATCGATCATTGTCCTTTGAAAATGGGGTATGTATATTCTTTACAGGATTTGATTGACGCAGAAAAAGTAAAGCATTTTTTATACCAGCCCCATATCCCCAGATGGCCGGAAGATATTGATCCTAAGGTCAGCATGATTGACCAGATTCAGACAAAAGATAAAATGCTGTTTTACCCCTTTGACAGTGTACAGCCTTTTTTAAATCTTTTACAGGAAGCGGCAGAACGGGAGGATGTGCTTTCCATCAAGATTACCATTTACCGTTTGGCGTCTTTTTCTAAAATTGCCCGGATGTTATGCCGTGCGGCGGAAAATGGCAAGGAAGTCATTGTATTGATGGAACTACGGGCAAGATTTGATGAAGCCAACAATATATCTTGGTCTAAATTATTAGAAGATGCAGGATGCCGTGTGATTTACGGGGTAGAGGACTATAAGTGCCACTCGAAAGTTTGTATCATTACCATGAAAAAAAGAGGGGTAATCCGCTATATTACACAAATTGGTACTGGCAATTACAATGAAAAAACAAATACCATGTATACCGACTTAAGCATTATGACTGCTTCTGATGCCATCGGGAAAGATGCGACTGCTTTTTTCCAGAATATGCTGATTAGCAAGTTGGATGGTACTTATCAGGAATTGCTGGTGGCACCTTATGGGATTAAACCCCAAATTTTATCTTTGATAGAGGAAGAAATGAAAAAAGGCAGAGATGGATATATCTGCATGAAAGCAAATTCTGTAACAGAAAGAGAAGTCATTGATAAATTGATGGAAGCTTCTTGTGCTGGGGTAGAGATCCGTCTGATAATCCGTGGCATTTGCTGTATCCTGCCGGGGGTACCGGGCTATACGGAAAATGTACACGTTTGCAGCATCGTTGGTCGATTTTTAGAGCATGCTAGAATTTACTGCTTTGGTAGGGGAGATCAGGCAAAAGTGTATATTTCTTCCGCCGATTTGATGACCAGAAATTTAAACCGACGGGTAGAGATTGCATGTCCCGTTTATGACGAAGACCTTCGGCAGAAGTTGATGAAAATACTGGACTGCGAACTGCGGGATAATGTGAAAGCGGCATTTATGATGTCTGATGGGCAGTACAGCAAAAAGCACAATCAACTGCCGGAAAAAATCGACAGCCAGGAATACTTCAGAACACATACCATTCATACTGTTGCCCAAACACAGCCGAAACAAAAAAGCTGGTTAGAAAAACTAATGAATATTTTCAGCAGAAAAAATAATTCTCATGAAAAAAATGAAAAATAAATAAAGTTTTTCTTATATTTTGTTACGATTGCGTGGTTTCATTGACATTTTCCGTTTTTATGCTAAAATAAGCAAGGTGGATGGATTGTTCTTTTTTCAGTCGGCGGTACTGAAAATTCCTCATATCGACACAAAAACGGTGTAGGACTTGGGTGATGCTCCACTCCAGTCCTTTTTTTATGCTCAGAAGTATAAAATCTGAATGGAACAAATCATCCTTCTTTCGAGTGAGTGGAAGCGGAAAAGTAAGACAAGGACAAAATAAAGATAGAAATTTTCTTTGTTTTATGGTACAGTGTAAGAGTAAGGAGGAACGGACATGTATCAGAGAATTGTGCTGAAGATCAGTGGCGAGGCACTAGCCGGCGATAGAAAAGATACCGCATTTGACGATCAGGTCATTGGCGGCATGATCCAACAGATCAAGACTGTAATGCAGGCGGGAACACAGGTATGTCTGGTCATTGGCGGCGGCAATTTCTGGCGCGGCAGAAGTGCGGATTCCCAAATGGACAGAACCAAAGCGGATCAGATCGGTATGCTGGCAACGGTAATGAACGCTATTTATGTGGCAGATGCATTCCGTCAGGCAGGTATCAAGGCTACAGTACAGACCCCTATTGTGATCGGCAACGTCAGTGAGGTTTTTTCCAAAGAAAAAGCCATTGAACGTTTGGAAAAGGGGGAAGTACTGATCTTCGCGGCAGGTCTGGGACATCCGTTTTTCTCAACAGATACCATTACAGCACTGCGTGGCGCGGAGCTGGATGTGGATGGGCTGTTTTTTGCAAAGAGTATTGACGGCGTGTATGATGATGATCCGGCTGTTAATCCCAATGCGAAGAAGTACGATCATATCACTGCGGAACAAGTGGTAAAACAGAATTTACGTGTCATCGATATGGCAGCGGCAAATCTGTGTTTTGAACGAAAAATTCCTGTGATTATTTTTGGTTTACAGGAAGAAAATAGCATCATTCGTGCCGTAAACGGAGAACCCATCGGCACAGTGGTTTCTTAACAAAGAATCTTAACAATCCATGGAAAAGACGGCAGGAGGAATACCTATGGCATCTGAAAAGGTTAAAATGTACGAAGAAAAAATGACAAAAACCCTGGCAGCACTGGACAACGATTACAGCACAATTCGTGCCGGCAGAGCAAATCCCCATGTTTTGGATAAAATTATGGTGGATTATTACGGCGCCCCTACCCCTTTGAACCAAGTGGGAAATATTAGTGTGCCTGAGCCCAGAATGTTACAGATTCAGCCTTGGGACAGCTCTATGATTAAGGCAATCGAAAAGGCAATTAACCAGTCTGAACTGGGTATCAATCCTGGTAACGATGGTAAGGTGATCCGTTTGATTTTCCCTGAGCTTTCTGAGGAAAGAAGAAAAGAACTGAATAAGGATGTAAAGAAAAAAGCGGAAAATGCGAAAGTTGCGATCCGCAACATCCGCAGAGACGCTTTGGATGTATTCAAGAAAATGGAAAAGAAAAAAGAATTGACGGAAGATGAACTGGCAGAACTGGAAGAAGAAATGCAGAAACTGACGGATAAATTCTCTGCCGATATCGAAAAGAAGTGCGAAGCAAAGTGTAAGGACATCCTTGCAGTATAAGTTAGCCAGACCAGCCCCTCCGGCAGACCAATTGACGGAGGGGCATTTTCGATGAGATGAATGTTGCAGCAGCAGGCTTTTATGACAATCACAAGAATGCTTATTTGTTACAATTTTATGCGGAACGGGATAAAATTGCAGCATTGGCATTTTTCATATCCCTTCGACAGGGATATATTTGTCTGAAGAAACAAAACAGGAATAAGAAAAACACAATTCGTTTTTCCATAAGTGGAGGAAATAAAAATGGCAAAACAGGAAAAGGCAATGCCGCGCCATGTGGCAATCATTATGGACGGAAATGGAAGATGGGCTGCAAAGCGCATGTTGCCTCGCAAAATGGGACATAAAGCCGGCGCAGAGGCGTTGGAGCGGATTATTGAAGCGGCACGTCAGTTGGGATTGGAACATTTGACTGTTTACGCTTTTTCTACCGAAAATTGGAAGCGTTCTGTGGAAGAAGTTGGCGCAATTATGGATTTATTACGCCTATATTTGAAAAACTATTTACAGAAATTTGCTAAGGATAATGTACGCATGCATGTGATTGGAGATATTAGCAGGCTGGATGCAGATATCCAGGAGCAAATCCGAAATATCGAAGAAATGAGTAAGGGAAAAGACGGTATGACAGTACACATTGCCCTGAATTATGGTGGCAGAGATGAGCTGCGCCGTGGGGTAACAGCTTTGGCACGGCAGGTTCAAGATGGCGTTTTGGAGCCGGAAGAAATTACGGAGGATATTATTTCCCAATCTTTGGATACTGCAGGTGTACCGGATCCGGAATTGATGATCCGTACCAGTGGGGAAGAACGTATCAGTAATTTCTTGCTGTGGCAGTTAGCGTACAGCGAATTTTATTTTACAGACAAGCTTTGGCCAGACTTTACGGAAGAAGATTTAAAAGATGCCATTGATCAATATTGCGGCAGAGAACGCAGATTTGGCGGAAGATAAAAAACGGAAGGGAGTCTTTTTTGTGAAAACGAGGATAATTTCGGCAGTGGTTTTACTGCCGGTCCTGATCTGTTTGGTGGTTTGGGGCAGTTTCCCTTTGCAAGTGGCAATGGGTGTACTGGGAATTTTAGCGATGTATGAATATTACCGTGTATTTTCTCCCCAACAGTATTTACTGCATGGGGTTGGTTATTTATTTACGGTGATTTATGTGATCTGGATACATCCCATTACAGAGCGGTATTTTCCTATCTTTACCTCTGTATTTTTGGTAGTGTTACTGATATTGTCTGTAATTGACCATGAAAAGGTAAAACCCATGGATTGCTTTACCACATTTTTTGGCTTCTTTTATGGATGTTTCCTGCTTTCCCATGTTTTTCTGGTGCGGGAGTTTGCCTATGGAAAACTATTGGTATGGCTGATTTTCCTGGCAGCCTTTGGCTGTGATACCGGTGCATACTTTACAGGCATGGCATGCGGAAAACACAAATTGATCCCTACATTGAGCCCGAAAAAAACAGTGGAGGGCGCAGTGGGCGGTGTAATCACAGCGACAGTACTTTCTATCGTCTATGGGGTAATCATTGGAAACTACTATACCATAGAGGGTGTTAATTTATTGCTCCTTTGTGGTTTAACTGGATTTATCGGATCTTTTTTGGCACAGATCGGCGATTTGGCAGCCTCTGCCATGAAACGCTCTACCGGTATTAAGGATTTTGGCAAGTTAATTCCTGGTCATGGCGGTGTTTTAGACCGTTTTGACAGTGTTATTTTAACAGCACCGGCTGTTTATTATGTCATGTATTGTTTGATCGATTTCCACGGATAATAGAAGGGAGATGCAAAAACGTGAGACATATTTCCATTCTGGGCTCTACTGGCTCCATTGGTACCCAAACCTTGGAGGTTGTGGAAAATCTGGGCGGCTTCCAGATTGATGCTATTACCGGAAATCAAAATATAAAGCTTCTGGAAGAACAGTATTATCGGTTCCATCCCCAGCTGATTGCGGTGTATGACGAGAAAAATGCATTGGTACTACGGGATAGATTAAAAGCGGAACCAGTTCGTGTCGTAGGCGGCATGGATGGTTTAATGGAAGCTGCTGCCATGAAAGAAAGCGATACGGTAGTGACTTCTGTAGTGGGTAATGTAGGGTTAGCACCTACCTTTGCTGCCATTGAAGCGGGAAAAGATATTGCCCTTGCCAATAAAGAAACACTTGTTTCTGCCGGTGAACTGGTAATGAATCTAGTAAAGAAAAAAGGGGTGCATCTGTATCCTGTGGATAGTGAACACTCTGCCATTTTCCAGTCTTTGCGGGGCAATGAGGGCAATGCTATCCGCCGTATTTTACTAACGGCTTCCGGTGGACCTTTCCGTGGAAAGAAAAGAGAAGAACTAATTTCTGTAAAGGCGCAGGATGCGCTGAAGCATCCCAACTGGTCCATGGGTAAAAAAATTACCATTGATTCTGCGACCTTAATGAACAAAGGTTTGGAAGTTATGGAAGCCAAGTGGCTCTTTGGTGTGGACGCATCTCAAATTCAGGTGTTGGTACATCCTCAGAGCATTTTGCACTCTGCTGTGGAATATGAGGATGGTGCAGTCATTGGACAGATGGGTGTGCCGGATATGAAGGTGCCCATTCAGTATGCCCTGACCTATCCGAAACGTTTGGGAAATCCTTTCCCGAAACTGGATTTGTTCCAAGTGGGGCAGTTAACCTTTGAAGCGCCGGATCGGGAAGCATTCCCTTGTCTGGGATTGGCATACCGCGCGTTGGAGATTGGCGGTACCATGCCTACTGTATTAAACGGTGCCAATGAGATAGCTGTTTCAAAATTTTTAGCAGGAAAGATTAGATTTTTGGATATTGCAGCATTGATTGAAAAGACAATGGATGCATATACTGTAAAATATGATTACTCCTTGGAGGATCTGCTGGAAGCGGATGCCTGGGCTAAGGCACATGCCGCAGAGGCAGAACTTTAAGGTGAGGCTGAGGTGAAACTATGAGTTCCTTGATTGCGGGTCTGATTTTATTGGATTTGCTGGTATTCTGCCATGAACTGGGTCATTTCCTTGTGGCAAAAAAATCGGGGGTATTGGTGGAGGAGTTTTCCCTGGGTATGGGACCGCTCCTGTTACACCATCAATGGGGCGAAACGCAATACAGCATTCGAGCGCTGCCTTTAGGCGGTTATTGTAAAATGCTGGGAGAAGAAGAATCGGAAGAAGTTTATGCAGGGGAAGCATCTCGTACCTTTATGGGCAAACCTTGGTGGGTACGGTTTTTGATTCTGTTTGCTGGACCGCTGATGAATTTTGTGCTGGCACTGGTGATGCTCTTTGGCATGAGTGCCGCTACTTATGTGGTGGAGCCTGTAGTGACAGAGCTGACTGCCAATTCTCCTGGTGAAGCGGCGGGATTGCAGGTGGGAGACCGGATCTGCAGTATCAATGGGAAAAAGATTTTTATTTATGACCAAATGCAGGTCATGATGGCGACACTGGAAAGCGACGCACCCGTTACGTTAGAAGTAGAGCGGGATGGCGAAATGGTGACGATGGTAGTACAGCCCGTTTATTCTGAAGAAAATGGAAAATACCTTATTGGCTTTTCTCCATTGATCTTAAATGGATTGTTCGCAGAGCAGGTGGATGGCTATGAAAGGGCAAGTGTAGGAGAAACCATTTCCTATAGTTTCCGGTCTATGATTTATGACATCATGGCTACAGCAGAAGGATTGGTCAGGTTTTTCACTTTCCAGGCTTCTCGGGATGAAGTGGGTGGACCCGTCGCCATTTTCCAGATTGTAGGGGAAGGCTATGATGCAGGTATTCAGTACAGCTTTGGAGCGGCACTGGTAAATCTGACGTATATCGGTGCAGTGCTGAGTGCCAACTTAGGCGTTTTAAACCTATTCCCCATTCCTGCACTGGATGGCGGACAGATTGTGTTTGTATTGATTGAAGCCATACGCAGAAAACCGTTACAGGAAGAAACAAAGGGAAAGCTAAATTTCTTGGGCATGGTTTTCTTATGCACCCTGATGGTTATGCTGTTTTTTGGTGATATATCCAGACTGATACAGTAAACAAAAAAAAGAGAAGGAGCAGCCAGCGTGTCTGGGCTTCCTCTCTTTTTTCCATACTATCAACGAAATCCATGAAAAGAAAATAGGTTATAAAAAAGGAAGGATTACCATGATCGAACGGAAAAAAACAAGAGCAGTACAAGTGGGTCATGTGACGATCGGTGGAAATGCACCCATTGTCATTCAGTCTATGTGTAATACAGATACCCGTGATGTAGAAGCTACAGCAGCACAGATCTTACGTCTGGAAGAAGCAGGCTGCGAACTGGTACGGGTGGCAGTGCCGGATATGGCGGCGGCAGATGCCATTGGTGAAATCAAAAAACGGATTCATATCCCGTTGGTAGCAGACATTCATTTTGATTATCGTCTTGCCCTGCGGGCTATGGAATTAGGCATTGATAAGGTGCGGATTAACCCCGGCAATATTGGTGATGAGGACCGCATCCGTCAGGTAGTGGAGATGGCAAAAGAAAAACACATACCCATCCGTATCGGTGTCAACAGTGGTTCTTTGGAAAAAGATTTGGTGGAGAAATACCATGGCGTGACACCGGAAGGATTAGTGGAGAGTGCGCTGAAACACGTACGGATTCTGGAAAAATATGATTTCCATGATATTGTCATTTCTATTAAGGCATCCGATGTGGCATTTTCTTTGGAGACTTATGAAAAATTGTCCCAGGCGGTAGATTATCCCCTCCATGTGGGTATTACAGAAGCCGGCACTCTCTTTAGCGGTACCATTAAGTCCGCGGTGGGAATTGGCGCTATTTTGGCAAAAGGCATTGGCGATACCATGCGTGTTTCTCTGACAGGAGATCCGGTGGAAGAAGTGCGGGTGGCAAAAGAAATCTTAAAGAGCCTGGGACTGCGGAAGTTTGGCGTGGAATTTGTATCCTGCCCCACTTGCGGCAGAACACAGATTGACCTGATTTCCATTGCCAACGAAGTGGAAAAACGCTGTGCCAATGTGGACAAGCAGATCAAGGTGGCTGTCATGGGATGTGTGGTCAATGGTCCTGGAGAGGCAAGAGAAGCAGATATTGGTATTGCCGGTGGCAAGGGCGAAGGTTTATTGTTTAAAAAAGGCGAAATTATTCGAAAAGTACCGGAGTGCGAGCTGGTAAATGCCTTGATGGAAGAGATTGAAAAACTGTAATAATTGTGTAGAGGAGCGGAAAAAGTATGACAGCGCAAAAATTTGATACAATCTTTGCGAAAGTTTCTCTTTCCGATGCCATTCGTGAAAAATATGCCGACTGCATGGTAGAGGAACTGCGCATACATAAAAAAGAGCGGGTCATGGAAGTTTTGCTCCATGCTAAGCATTTATTCCATGAACAAGAACGGAAGCGGCTTTGCCAGGAATTGAAGAATAATCTGCCGGGCATTCAGGAAGTGTTGCTGAAGGTAAACTATACCTTAGACGGAGAACTGCCGGAAGAGTATCTGGAATGCCTGCGGGAACGGCTTTCAGAAGAAAGCAAGGTCACCTATGGTGTCTTAAAAGACGCTCAGTTTCAACGGCAGGATGATAAACTGCTGATTTATGTGAAACATCATATGGCGTACTTCTTAACGGGTCGCCACTTAGATACGCTGGCAAAACAGATCTTACAGGAAGAACTGGGGCTGGGCTTGCAGGTCTACTTCAAAGACAGTAAGACAACAGCGGAAGATCTGGAAACTACGGAAAAGCAGTTTCATGAAAAATACGAAGAAATCAGCCGCCAAATTACAACAGTGACAACAGAAGCTGCACCTGCTAACAATGGAGGGGCAGAAAACCATCCTGTTTTTGCAGACGGAGTACTCTATGGTAAGGAAATCAAGGAGACCAAGATTGTATCTATTTGTGATACGAAAGCGGCAGGAGAACAGGTGGTGATTCAGGGCAGCATTTTCAATCTGGAAAAGAAAGAATTGAAAAGCGGCGAAAAATATATTGTTTCTTTTGATATTACGGACCTGACGGACTCCACTACCGTAAAATTCTTTGTAAAGAAAGATATCTTTGACGATGGCTTAAGCGATGAAATGAAAAACGGCGTATATGTTAAGGTGCAGGGAGAAGTGCAGTTTGACAAGTACGCCCATGAGATCAATATTATGGCAAAAAATATTGTCAAAGGTGAAAAACCGCCTAAAAAGATGGACAACGCACCGGTCAAGCGTGTGGAACTGCATTTGCATACCCAGATGAGCAGTATGGATGGTGTCACACCAGTGAAAACATTCATCAAGCGGGCACAGGAGTGGGGACACTCTGCCATTGCCATTACGGATCATGGTGTGGTGCAGGCGTTCCCGGATGCTATGAACGCTTCAGACAAAAGCGATTTGAAAGTCATTTATGGTGTAGAGGCATATCTGATTGATGACTTAGGGACGGTTGTAACCTGTCCCAGGGGGCAGTCATTGGATGATACTTTTGTGGTATTCGATATCGAAACGACTGGATTATCCAAAGAAAATGATGCCATTACGGAAATTGGTGCTGTAAAGCTGGTGAATGGCAAAATTACGGAGCGGTTCTCTACTTTTGTCAATCCCCGCAGACCGTTGTCAGAAGAAATTACCAAGCTAACGAATATTACCGACGAGATGTTGGCTGACGCACCGCCTATTGAGGAAGTATTGCCCCAGTTTTTAGCTTTTTGCGAAGGCGCAGTGTTGGTGGCGCATAACGCGTCTTTTGATACCGGATTCATTCGCATGAACGCAGAACGGCTGGGGCTGGGAGAGATGGATCATACCATTTTGGATACATTGGGACTGGCAAGGGCGTTGCTGCCGGATCTGAAAAAACATAAACTGGATATAGTTTGTGACGAGCTGGGTATAGAATTAAACGGACATCATCGGGCAGTGAACGATGCCGAAGCCACCGCAGGTATTTTCCTAAAATTTGTAGATATGCTGGTGGAGAAAAAGGTTTTTACCCTGGACCAGATCAATGTTTTTTCCAGCCAGACGGTAAATTACAAAAAACTGAAGTATTATCATGCGGTAATTTTAGCAAAAAACTATGTAGGACTGCGTAATTTATATGAATTGATTTCTATTTCCCATCTAGACTATTTCTTCCGCAGACCCCGTATTCCCAAAAGCAAGCTGATCGAACTGCGGGAAGGTTTAATTGTGGGCAGTGCCTGTGAAGCTGGTGAGTTATACCGCGCTCTTTTGGAAAACAAGCCGAAAGAATACATCAAAGAACTGGTGAACTTTTATGATTACTTGGAAATCCAGCCTTTGGGAAACAATGCCTTTATGATCGCTTCTGATCGGGTAGAAAATATCCACAATATGGAAGATTTGAAGGAAATGAATCGCCGTATTGTGGCACTGGGTGAAAAGTACCACAAACCAGTGGTAGCAACCTGCGACGTTCATTTTATTGATCCGGAAGATGCGGTATTCCGCAAAATTGTTATGGCGGCAGAAGGCTTTACGGATGCAGACCAGCAGGCACCGCTGTATTTTAGAACAACGGAAGAAATGCTGGAAGAATTTACATATTTAGGGGAAGAAAAAGCATATGAGGTAGTGGTGACAAATACCAATCTTATTGCGGACCAGATTGAACGGATTAAACCAGTGCCGGATGGTACATTCCCGCCGAAAATTGAGGGAGCGGATGAGCAGCTGCGGGAAATTACTACCAGCAAAGCTATTTCCATTTATGGTGACCCGCTGCCTAAAATTGTGGCAGACCGGTTGGAAATTGAGCTGAATTCCATTATCAAAAACGGTTACGCGGTGTTGTATATCATTGCGCAAAAGCTGGTATGGAAGTCTAATGAAGATGGTTATATCGTAGGTTCCCGTGGTTCTGTCGGTTCTTCTTTCGTGGCAAACATGGCTGGTATTACGGAGGTAAACTCTTTACCACCTCACTATATTTGTCCTAACTGTAAGTATTCCGATTTTGAATCTGATGTGGTAAAACAATTTGCCATGGAAGAATCCAGCGGATGTGATATGCCGGATAAAGTTTGTCCCGTTTGCGGTACTATGCTGCGTAAAGATGGACATGATATTCCATTTCAGACCTTCTTAGGTTTTGATGGCGATAAAGAGCCCGATATTGACCTGAACTTCTCTGGGGAATATCAGCAAAGAGCCCATGCTTATACGGAAGTTCTGTTTGGTAAAGGACATGTGTTCAAAGCGGGTACGATTGGTACCTTGGCGGATAAAACAGCTTATGGCATGGTAAAAAAATATGCAGAAGAACGGAATATGACCATGCATAACGCAGAAATGGTACGTCTGATGAATGGATGTACCGGTATCAAACGGACTACAGGTCAGCACCCTGGCGGTTTGATGATTGTGCCGGCGGACCATGATATTTATGAATTCTGTCCCATTCAGCGGCCTGCTAATGACATGAATTCTACGGTTACGACCACACACTTTGATTATCACTCCATCAGCGGTCGTTTGTTAAAACTGGACCTGCTGGGGCACGATGATCCTACCGTGATTCGCATGCTGTATGATATTACTGGTGTAAATCCCCAAAGTGTACCATTGGGAGATCCGGCTACCATGTCTTTATTTGAGTCTCCTGCTGCGTTAGGTGTAACACCGGAGGAGATTAACTGTGAGACGGGTACGTTGGGTGTGCCGGAGTTTGGTACCAAGTTTGTACGGCAGATGCTGTTGGATACCAAGCCGAAAACATTTGCGGACTTGCTGCGTATTTCCGGCCTATCCCATGGTACAGACGTATGGCTGGGCAATGCCCAAAGTTATATCGAGCAGGGTGTTATTACACTGAAGGAAACCATTTCTACCCGTGACAGCATTATGCTGTATTTGATTAACAAGGGGATGGAGAAAAAGAAGTCCTTCAAAATCATGGAGAAGGTTAGAAAAGGTAAAGGATTGACAGAAGAAGACATTGCGGACATGAAGGCAAACAATGTACCTAACTGGTATATTGAATCCTGCCAAAAGATCAAGTATCTTTTTCCCAAAGCCCATGCGGCTGCTTATGTGATGCAGGCATTCCGTATTGCATACTTTAAGGTTTATTATCCGAAGGCGTATTATGCTGCCTATTTTACAGTACGTGCCAGCGATGACTTTGACTATGAATGTATGTGCAAAGGTATTGATGTGGCAAAAGCGGCTATCCGGGAAATCCAGGCTAAGGGGCAGGACGCAACAGCAAAAGACAAAAGTAAGCAGACAGTATTGGAATCCATTGTAGAATTTTATGCCAGAGGCTTCCAATTTGAACCCATTGACCTATACCGTTCTCAGGCAAGTAAATTTACTGTGACGGAAAGCGGATTACTGCCGCCTTTTAGTTCTATGCAGGGGTTAGGCGTAACGGCAGCAGAAAGTATTGTGGCGGCAAGAGAAAGCGGGGGAGAGTTCCACACTATTGAGGAGTTAAAAGCGCGTACATCTTTAGGACGCTCTTTGATTGATATGCTCAAGGAAAATGGCGTACTGCAAGGTATTCCAGAAACCAATCAGCTTTCTTTGTTTTAAAATGATAAATATGATATAAAGTATAAAAAAGACGTGCTGTCATAATGGGCATCTTTATAAGAAAACAAAAACCGCGGGAATCTTTGCAACACAAAAAATTCCCGCGATTTTATTTTTATCGGTATTGTTTTCTTAGGAAGATAGCCATCGCAGTTCCCCTTAAGAAATCAAGAAATAAGAAAACCCATGTATTCTTAAGGGGAGCCTGCTTATGACAGCATGTCTTTTTTTATTTGGTTCGTTTTATTTGTTTATCAATGAATAAAATTTATGCTTCTGTTTCTTTTGACTGCAAATAGTTTGCCAAAGCAATAGCGGTATCACCGCGTGTCATAACGGCTTTCGGGTTTACCATGCCGCTATCGCTGATGGAAAGAACATCATTCATGGTAAAGTAACACAGGGGTTCATATGCCCAAGAAGAAATGGTATCACGGTCAGTACAGTCTAACAGGAAGGACCAAGCACCAGTAAATCCGCCGCCCTGCATTTTTTCGTAGTGATACAAAATCGTTGCAAACTGCTCTTTGGTCAAAGGGTCATTAGGACCAAAAGCAGCATCATTATAACCTGCAATGATACCATTATTCACTGCCCAAACGACTGCATCCGTATAGTAAGCGTTTGCAGGTACATCCTGGAAGGTCATTTCTTTTGCTTCTGTGGTATCTACGCTGCCATTCATGGTATAGAGCAGGTATACCAGCATACCACGACTCAGCTGCGCATCAGGAGAGAAAGTAGTTGCACTGGTGCCATTCATATATTTCTTTTCATACAGGTACAAGGCTGCATCTTTGGCAGGATGATCTTCTAAATCAGTGAAAGGATTGGTATTTTCTGTTTCATCTGTTTTATCTGCCTCTTCCGTTTCATCTGTGTCATCTGTATCATTCAATACGCCTTCTGCTTTTAATAAAACGTATTCTTCTTCGATGTATTTGTCATAACGAATATCATTGCTGAAATGGAACCAGTTACTGCCGGAGGCGTTGCTGCCATTTTCTTTTACTACGTAAATGGTTTGATCCTGGTTATTGATATAGGCTTTTACCTGTGCGTCATCAGTGATAGTAATCAAAGGATCAGTACCTTTTGCATTCCATACATACAGACCATAAGCTGCATCAATAGTGATTTCAACGTCATCTTCGATCAATATACTGCCGCCATTTTGGGTACGAATACCAGATGCGGTACCACCGGTTACTTCCAAATCCAAAGAGCCGCTGCCGCGAATGGTTAAATCACCTTCGCAGTAAATTCCCGCAGTACCGCTGCCAGAGATCATAATTTCATTTTCATTTTCCATATAAACAATGGAATCTTTGGGTAATTCAATGGCATTTGCGATACTGCCGGATACAATATCTTGTGTAAAGCCGTCCAGCGTTAATTTTTTATTATCACCAGACCATTCCCAGCCATCACCAGATTTATCCACATCTTCTTGCAAAACTAAGGCAGTGGTTACTGTGGCAGATGTGTTCTGAGAAGTTGCAGCAGGTTGTGCTGCAAATGCAGCTGATGCAGGCACACAGCTAAATGCCATAACAGCAGCTAATGTTAACATACAGTTTTTTTTCATATAAGGAGCCTCCTTTTTTCTTTTCTCATTGCCCACTTGTAACTATATCACATTATTATAATAAGAAAAAGTTATATTTTTTTTAAAATAACGAGAAATGAGGGAAGATTGTTCCATTTTTTTTTGAAATATGTTATAATTCTTATGTTTTTAATGAGAATTTCATTATTACACTTAGTCAATAGAAAGAGAGGCTCTTATGAGATATATCAACGAGCTGCGAGAAGGCGAAAATGTAGTAGAACATTATCTGTGCAAAAGCCGGCAGAGTATGAAGGGGCGTACAGGAAAAACGTACCTATCTTTAAAATTACAGGATAAAACCGGCACCATTGATGCGAAGGTATGGGATTTGAACCGGGATATTCAAAATTTTTCCGAAAATATGTTCATAAAAGTGGATGCGGTAGTTACATCCTTTAACAATGAATTGCAGTTGAATGTGAAGCGGATCCGGCGCAGTATGGAAGGGGAATATGATCCTGCAGATTTTGTTCCCTGTACAGAAAAGAATATTGATGAAATGTACCAGCAGCTTTTGAATTTTATTGGCACCATTCAAAATCCATATTTGAAAAAACTGCTGGAAAAAATCTTTTATGAGCATCCCCGTATCAGCAGGGAATTTAAGTATCATTCTGCAGCAAAAGCAATGCACCATGGTTTCCGGGGCGGATTGGTAGAGCATACTCTTTCTGTAACCCAGACTTGTGACTTTTTGGCACCGCGGTATAAATATGCAAATCGTGATTTACTCATTGCAGCGGCTATGCTTCATGATGCGGGAAAGGTAATGGAGCTTTCTGATTTCCCGGTGAATGATTATACTGATGAAGGGCAGTTATTAGGTCATATTTATATTGGAGCGCAACTGGTGAGCGAAACCGCGGCGCAGATTGATGGGTTCCCGGAAGAACTGAAATACCTTTTACAGCACTGCATTTTATCCCACCATGGAGAGTATGAGTTTGGTTCTCCCAAACTGCCTTCTATTTTAGAGGCTTTCTTGCTCCATGAGGCAGACAATATGGATGCTAAGGCACAAATGATCATCGAGATGTTAGATGCAGACAGTACGCAGGGAAGCTGGGTAGGATATAATCGCATGCTGCAGCGCAACATTCGAAAATCGGATTTTGAGAAATAAGAAATGGGGAGGCATTTTCGTCTCCCTGTTTTTATAAAAAAGGAATTAGACAGATGGAAAAAAATCAAATTTTAGAACTGCAGATAGAAGATTTAGGTACGGAAGGCGAAGGAATCGGAAAAGCAGACGGTTATACTGTTTTTATACCGGGTGCCCTTCCGGGAGAAAAAGTGAGGGCGCTTTTAGTCAAAGCGAAAAAAAACTACGGATATGGAAAATTACTGGAAATTTTAGAGCCTTCTTCAGACAGAACGGAACCGCTCTGCCCGGCAGCTGCCAGATGCGGCGGATGTCAGTTGCAGCACATGCGTTATGAAGGACAATTACGGTATAAACAAAAAAAGGTGCAGGACTGTATGGAGCGGATTGGCGGATTCCGGGACGTTGTGGTACAGCCCGTATTGGGAATGGAAGAACCATTTCATTACCGCAATAAGGCACAATTTCCCGTTGGCAAAGGAAAAGATGGCATTGAAATGGGATTTTATGCAAAGCACAGCCACCGTATCGTGAAACAGGATCATTGCTTATTGCAGCATCCTGTGAATCAGCAGATTTTGCAGATTCTCCACGATTTTATGGTGGAGTTTCAGATTTCTGCCTATGAAGAAGAAACACACCGTGGATTGGTACGCCATGTATTGACGCGCGTAGGTACTTTTACGGGAGAAATTATGGTATGTATCATCATAAATGGCAAAAAGCTGCCACATCAGGAAGTTCTGGTGGAACGGCTGCAACAAATAGAGGGCATGGCGTCCATTCAGCTGAACATCAATAGAGAACAGACCAATGTAATTTTAGGCAAAAAAAATATACTGCTTTGGGGGAAACCTGCCATTTGTGATACAGTAGATGGGATTTTATTCGAAATCAGTCCACATTCTTTTTATCAAGTCAACCCCCAACAGATGCAGGTTCTTTACCGTAAAGCGCTGGAAGCGGCGGATCTTAAGGGAGAGGAAACGGTGCTGGATCTTTACTGTGGTATAGGTACCATTTCTTTGTATTTAGCCCAGAAAGCGAAGCGTGTTTTTGGGGTGGAAATTGTGCCGGAAGCAGTGGAAAATGCCAAAACCAATGCCGCTGCCAATGGATTTACTAACGCGGAGTTTGCAGCAGGCGCGGCGGAAGATGTGATTCCTAAATTATATACCCAAGGAAAAATCAGTCATGCCGATGTAGTAGTGGTGGATCCGCCTCGTAAGGGATGCGATCAGATATTATTGGAGACCATTGTTAAGTTAGCGCCAGAAAAACTGGTCTATGTTTCCTGTGATCCCGCAACATTAGCAAGAGATGCGTCATATCTTCGGGAAAACGGTTATCAACTGGAGTCGGTACAGCCGGTGGACATGTTCCCCATGACGGCACATGTCGAGACGGTTGTACTTTTGTCCAAACTTAATACCAAGCAGCATATTGAGGTGGAGCTGAATCTGGACGAGCTGGATTTGACTGATGCAGAGAAAAAAGCTACCTATCAAGAGATTAAGGATTATGTGCTGGAGCATAGCGGCCTGAAGGTCAGCAGCCTGTATATCGCACAGGTAAAGCAGAA
>CALWKY010000060.1 GCA_944381395.1 uncultured Lachnospiraceae bacterium | reverse complement strand
ATGGCATCTACTTTGCCACGATTCCATGCCACTTCAATGGCATGACGGATAGCACGTTCTACGCGAGAGGGTGTGGTATTACATTTTTTCGCGATGGAAGGATATAATTCCTTGGTGATGTAGTTCAGCACATCCATATCATTCACACTCATGATAATGGCTTCCCGCATATAGTGATAACCACGGATATGTGCAGGCACACCGATTTCATGAAGAATATTGGTAACGCGTGTTTCCAGATCATAACCGGAAGCAGCAGGTGAAACCACTGGCTTCAAAGAGGAAAACACAGGCGTATTCTGGGATGTATGGGTCTGCATGAGATGACGAATCCGCTCCAAAAGAGAAGGCAAGTCAAAGGGTTTTACCATATAATAGCTGGCACCCAGCTCTAATGCTTTACAGATTACCTTTTCTTCACTAATGGCAGAAAGCATAATGGTAACAGGCTGATGGCCTTCTTCTTTTTGGAGTCGCTCCAAGATGCCAAGACCATCTAATCTAGGCATAATACCATCCAAGATTGCAACATCAGGCTGACAAGAGCGGATTTTATTGATTGCTTCAATACCGTCAGATGCTGTGGCAACAACTGTCATATCCGGCTGTGCATTGACTTCTTTTGCTAACCAATCACAAAAATCCTTATGATTATCTGCCAAAAGTACTTTTATCTGATTTTGATTCAAAATCGTTCCCTCCGATTCATGATGAATTTGATTTTTTTGCAGGTTTCTTCCTTTGCCAAGATTATAGTACAAAATAATGCACCTCACAATATAGAACCGACAGACAAATGATGCCGAAAAACCCTTGAAAATACAAGAAATTTCCATATTTCCCGAAAGCGGGGAAGAAGGGTGGAGAACGGTGTCGGCTCTTGTCTGTCGAAAGAAAAAAGAATGGTAAATTGTGGCGAAAAAGCAGGAGGAAATCCGCAAAAAACGGCAGGAAAATACCGCCTAGTAAAGAACAGTTAGAAACAGTGATCACATGATTTTTTATTATTTTTGCTTTCTAAAGGGAAGACTGCGGCGGCTGTTACCAGAAGAAAACAGTGCGGATCAACCAGAAACAGCTGAAATTCTGACACTAATCAGAATTTCAGCTGTTTCTGGTTTCTTATGAAAAAAACGCCGGAAGTGAAGTTGGCGGATAAAAGAAAGAGAACAGGTTACGCTTTCGGGGGATTTTCTTTTTCTATCATATAAGATGGCAAACTGGGTTTACAACCATTTTTTTCATAGAATGTTTCTACCCCGGATTGCGCACCAAAATATAGCAAGGTAGGGGTATGCTTTTTTGCAAGGCGCAGTAATTGGCTGCCGATACCTTGCTTTTGATAGGACGGCAGGACAAGCAATTCTGTGATAGTTCCGAAAAAATAGCCATCTGTTAAAATACGCAAACAGTCTACCAATTGACCATTGTCATATGCAGTGATATTGAAGGTTTTCTGCAATGCGGCGGCTGTTTTTTTCATATCATAGTTTCCCGGCCAAATTTCATTTACAAAGGAAAGAAATTGGAGTGGGTCCAGCTCTTTATCCTCTATTTTATACTGCATAAGATATCTCCTTTTTTGTCAAATGGTTTTTATTTTTTTTACAGGATACGATATGTTGGACAAAATAGTCAATACGGTTTTTCTGAATTGACGCTGTATGATTAAAAAATAGGTGGAATCAGCATTTTTGGTATGAGAAAAAAGTTGAAAAAGGATATTTTTATTTACAAAGGTATTGCATTCGGTTTTTGATCATGGTATGCTGAATGCTGATTGAAAATTGGTAGGACCAATTTAAACAAAAGAAAGAAGGTTAGGAAAAATTATGAAGTATTTAAAACAGATGGGAATCATTTCATGTATTGCATTTTTGGGTGAAATCATGAAGGCAATACTGCCTTTACCCGTGCCAGCCAATATTTACGGGATTCTTTTAATGCTAGGCGCCTTGCTCAGTGGGGTATTAAAAGTAGATCAAGTAAGAGAAACCAGCAATTTTTTGATTGAAATTATGCCGATCCTATTTGTTCCCGTTTCTGTGGGCTTGATGGACAGCTGGGAGATACTGAAGGGAAGCTGGATACAATATTTTGTGATTGCTATGGTTTCTACCATGGTTGTTATGGTGGTTTCCGGCAAAGTAACACAATTTGTGATTCAAAGAAAGAAGGGGGACAGAGAAGATGCGTGAGTTTTTAACGGAATCTGTGCTTTTTGGGGCTGTATTAAGCATGGTTACATATGGCATTGGCTGCTGGATTAAGAAAAAAATACCTCACCCCATGGTGAACCCCTTACTGATTTCCATTGCATTGTGTATTCTTTGCATCATTCTATTGAAATCGGATTATGAAACGTATTATAGTGGTGCGCAGTATATTGGTTATTTACTGACACCGTCTACCATCTGTTTAGCGGTACCGTTATATGAAAAATTTGAGTTGTTAAAGAAAAATTATGTTGCTCTGTTATGTGGGATTACCGCAGGCGCTGTGGGCAGCATGGCAGTTGTTTTTGCATTAAGTATGCTTTTTGGGCTGGAGCATACGGAATATGTTACCCTTTTGCCCAAGTCCATTACCACTGCCATTGGTATGGGTGTCAGTGAAGAATTAGGCGGATACCCTGCGATTACCGCAGCGGCTATTATGGTGACAGGAATCACAGGCAACATGATTGCAGAGACAGCATGTAAAATTTTCCGTATCACAGACCCTATCGCAAAAGGCATCGGCATTGGTACAGCAAGCCATGCGGTTGGTACCAGCAAGGCAATGGAACTGGGAGAAGTGGAAGGCGCCATGAGCAGTTTATCTATTGTAGTAGCCGGTGTTATTACCGTAATTTTTGCACCTATGTTTGCACCCATGATTTGATGACAGCGAGGCAGTAAGATGGAAAACAGAGAATACCAAAAGGTTTTGGAATATTTACTATCCCTTTTTGAAACAGGCGGCATCCAAATAGGAGAAAAATTGCCTACGGAACGAAAATTAGCGGAAAGTCTATCCGTAGGACGCAATTCTGCAAGAGAAGCCTTAAAAATGCTGGAAAATATGGGTGTTATTGAAAGCAGACAAGGATCGGGTAATTTTTTTGCAGGGAATCTAAACAAAAGTATTTCTTTAATGCTGGAATGGATGCTGCGGTTTCATCAGACTAATTGGACAGAGATATGTGCTTTTCGTAAAAATATGGACAAGGCAATCTGTCGTGCGATTTTAGAAGAAAACAAACAGGATAAGGCTGCGGTTTCTTTACAAAAGGTGCTGGAAAACTGGTCTGTGCAGGATATCGAAAAACAAATCGAAGCAGACCGCACATTTCACCGGGTGTTATTAGCTTCCACAGAAAATAGATTATGGATTAATTTATTTTCACCAGTTATGGAGCTATACCGCAAATGGGTCGATGCAGTTTTACATCGGGTAAATGAAGCAGACAGAAGCCAGATTTTTGAAAGCCATAAAGCCATTGTGGCGGCATTACGAGCGGGGGATGAAGCGGCATTGGAGTTTGCCATTAATAGACACTACGAATTAGTGGAGAGTACCATGGCAATTTCAAACAGTAACAAGATACGGCCGAAAGCAGTTTTATTTGATATGGATGGCACTATTTTAAATACACTGGAAGATTTACGAGACAGCACCAATGCGGTATTACAACAGTTTGGTTATCCTACCCATACTTTAGAAGAAATACGGACTTATGTGGGGAATGGCATCAGAAAGTTAGTACAGCGGGCATTACCCATCCATCATTCTTTGGAGGAAGAAGAGAAAGTTTATGACGCATTCTGCACGTATTATGGGGCACACAGCGCTGAGAAAACAAAGGCATATGAAGGGATTTTACCGCTATTGTCATCCTTACGAGCGGAAGGCATTTATACTGCGGTAGTTTCCAATAAGGCAGATTTTGCGGTACAGCCATTAGCAGAGCGTTATTTCCCTGGGCTTTTTGATATTGCCATTGGAGAAAGAGCGGGGTATGAAAAGAAGCCGGCTCCAGATCTTTTGCTGCTGGCTTGTGAAAAATTGGGAGTGGAAAAAGAGGATATTCTTTATGTAGGAGATTCTCTTGTGGATTTGGCTGCTGCGCGTAATACGGGTGTACGTCATATTCTAGTTACGTATGGATACGAGAAAGAAGAAGTACTACGACAAGCAGGTGCAGAAGCACTGGCAGACAGTCCGAAACAATTACAAGAAATGATATTGGGAAATATGTGATCGTAAAAATCGAAATAAAACGAAATCAGGACATGAAAAAAGACGGCAACGAAAAGCAATCTCCCCTTAAGAAAACGGGATGTTTCGTTTGATCTATTAAGGAAAATTGCAACGACCGTCTTTGCAGGAATATAATACAGTTCAAAAAGAAATAGCTGAAATCCTTATGATCATAAGGATTTCAGCTATTTTTATTTTCTTATGAAAAAGTGCCTAAAGGATTATCATCTTATTGTACATAACATCATGTTGTTTGTACGCGATGGTACATTTTCTTTCTTACAAAATAGAAGCAGATCAACTGCAAAATAATGGTGAGTATCCATGATACGGGGTAAGACAGGTACAGCATTTCCATGGTGCGATGTTCTGCAAAAACAAAATATACCCAGAAAATACGGAACAAACATACACCACTGAGGGTGATAAACATAGGCACTGCAGAACGACCCATGCCACGCATGGAACCGGGAATCAAGTCCATAATACCGCAGATGGCATAGGGCAAACCAATGGTCGCAATACGGATCATGCCATAAGAGATGACTTCCGGGTCGTTATTATAAATGGAAAGCAGCTGAGGCCCCAGCAGGTAGCAGCCAACGCCCATGATGATACCGATGACTAAATCAATGAAAACGCACTGCACCAAAACAGAATCTACTCGCTTATATTCACCGGCACCAAAGTTTTGGCTGGTGAAGGTCAAGCAGGTTTGTGTAATAGCATTGAGCGCGGCATAGATAAAGCCATCAATATTTGCAGCGGCAGTATTGCCTGCCATAGCCAAGTAACCAAAGGAGTTAATGGAAGACTGGATAATAACATTGGAAAAACTAATGAGCATACTTTGAATCCCGGCAGGCAGACCAATTAACAGCATACGTTTTACAATATGGGGATGAATCTTTAGTTTATGGAAATCCAAACGGTAAATGCCATCGGATTTCACCAGACAATACAATACCAAAGAACAGCTTAAAATCTGGCTGATTACGGTTGCGATGGCAACACCGGCTACGCCCATAGAAAAGAATTTAACCAAGATTACATTCAGGCAGGCATTCAGCACACCGGCCATGATTAAGAAATAAAGAGGACGTTTTGTATCGCCGATGGCGCGAAGGATCGCGGCACCGTAGTTATAAGTCATAAAAAAGGGCATACCACAGAAATATATGCGCATATAAAGCACGGCCTGGTCGATGACGTCGGAAGGAGTATCCATAGCCTCTAATGCGGGGCGGGCTAAAAAGATACCTACAAACACCATAATGATACCGCTGATAATACCGGTTAAAATGGCAGAATGTACGGTATCCTGCATCAGATCTTTCTTTCCGGAAGCAAAAAACTGAGCCGCTAAAACATTGGCGCCTATGGAAATGCCGATAAATAAATTGGTAATCAGCATAATCAAAGAGGTAGTTGCACCGACAGCCGCCAACGCAGTAGAGCCGGAAAACTGACCTACAACGATAATATCTACCGCATTAAAGAGCAGCTGGAGAATACTGGAAAGCATAAGCGGAAGAGAAAAGACCAATAATTTCTGCAAAAGCGGACCGGTACACATATCCATTTCATAACGATTTTTTACCATAATAATTGCCTCACTTCTTTTTCGCAGAAAAACTTCTGCAAAAATTATGTAAATATAGGAATGATTTAGTTACTTGTAATACTGTAGCACAAATTTTATGGGCTTGCAAGAGAAGATAAGGCTTTCTGTCATTGAGATTTCTTGCGTGGAAAAAGAAAAAGAGGTATACTAAACGAAGAAAGGAGCGGATTGGAATGAAAAAAGCATATTTATTTTTGGCAGATGGATTTGAAGAAATGGAAGCAACGGCTCCGATTGATTTTTTGCGCCGTGCTGGGGTAGAAGCGAAAATGATCTCTATTACTGGCAGTAAACAAGTGGCAGGTTCCCATGGCATACAGTATACAGCAGACGCTCTTTTTGAAGGGACCAACCTGGCGGATGCAGATGTTTTGATATTGCCGGGAGGCATGCCCGGCACAAAAGGATTGATGGCGCACAAAGAACTGGCGGAAGCACTTATAAAACACTTTGCGGCAGGAAAATTAACCGCTGCCATTTGTGCCGCTCCCATGGTATTAGCCGGTTTAGGCATTTTAGACGGCAAGCGTGCCACGATCTATCCCGGGATGGAAAACATGCTGCAAAATTCCATAGTTTGCTTTGAAGGTGTGGTACAAGATGGCAATGTTATTACAGCTTGCGGACCTGGCAGGGCAATGGACTTTGCGATGGTTTTAGTGGAAAACCTCTGCGGCAAGCGGGCGGCAGAAAAACTTAGAGAGGACACTGTTTATCAGAGATAACAATCTGGCGAAACAATGCTGGAAGCAACCCTGCGGTACAGCAAAACAAGCCCATTTTTTCCAATGCCTGCCGCACTTCTTTTTCCGGTAAATTGTATATGTAGGCGATGCGCGCGGAATCATAAAACGGACCGGTGGTGGTAATTTGCCGCTGCAACAAACGGCAAAGGAACGAAGAACCATGGCAGAGAATATAGAAAAAAACCGGCTTTGTAATGCAGGCAACGCCTAAGGGCAACAGCAGGGTTTCTACTTCTCCAACGGAAATATGACATATCTTTGCAGTTTCTTTCAACGGATATGGCTGGGGTGTGGTTTTCAGATATAAGTCGATGGCTTCTAATTGCGGACGCAGAATCGTTTCGTAATAATCTTGATAAGTCATGGGGTCCTCCTTTTGCATGGGACAAAACAGAATATTTCTGATTTTATTGTAACAAAAGGAATCTTCCGCACATAGAGGGAATGGTTGGAAGGAAAAAAAGATTGATACAGAATGAAAACGGAAGCAGGTGCAGAAAGTGAACGCCATAGAAAAATATTTTGCCTATCACCAATGTTTAATTGACCAGTATGGCAGAGGTGATATGACGAAACAGGAGTATTTACAAAAAAATTATGAGGCAGTGATATATGGTGACATTGGACCTTTCCGCAATATGGATACAATAGAAAAAGCCCTTTTTAATTACCAATATTACAACGCGTTGGCAAAAGAGGCAAAATTAGTCAGTACATCCGGCGGTATGGAGTACGAACTGAAAAAAGATTACCAACAGCAAAGCAATTACTATTACCATAAAAAGGATCAGGCAACATTACGGGCACTGCATCTTTTGGATTTTGAAGAAGTGGATGCTTATTTTGTCAAAGTAAAGAGCCATTATTTAAAAGGAAAATTATTTGAAATACTGCTGCCGGTTTATGATATGATTCTACATTCCACCAGCACAGTCATTTTAGAAAAATTACGGGAAGAAGGCGTTTTTACGGAAGGAAGCCGGAAGTCCAAAATAGATACGTATATTAATGGAAGATACTAAAAAAGATACCTGGAAAGGTATCTTTTTTCCTTCTTTTTCAATACAAACCAACACGGGAGAGGTATTTATCAATTAATTCCAATTTATCTTTGGTAGAATAGCCGATTTTTTTACTGATGAAAGAGCAAAGCAGTTCCATGGTAAAAAGTACTGCGACATAAGAGTTAAAGAACGTATTGGAATCTACGCTGACTGTTAAAATCTGTGTGGCAAAACGCGCCAGAGGTGAAGATGCTTTATCTGTAAGGAGTACAATTTTTGCGCCGGCGTCATACGCCATTTGTGCCGCCTGGATATCCATTTGGGAGTATCTGGGAAAGCTGACAGCAATGATACAATCATTTTCGGTAATATCTACCAGATGGTCGATCACATTGATGGCGGGATAAGATGTTTCATACACATCCGGCAGCAAGTGCTTCAGTAAAAGAAGCATCATATCGCCAACGCAAGTATTGGCACGGCTGGCAACAATAAATTTTCGTTTGCTGGTGGTGATGATATCCGTTGCCCGTTGGAAAGACAAGGTATCATTCTGCCGTACGCAGCTTTCCAGATTCTGCAACACATTGGAAAAATAACTTTCTAAAATATCGCTTTGATCCAGTTTTTCAATACTGAGTTTCATACGTTCAGAAGGAATGGTTAAATTATCCGGCACGCTATTGATGTGTTCGGTATAGCTTTTACGAATGCTTTTTTGAAAATCCATAAAGCCGGAATAACCCAGGGTACGGGTGAAACGAATTACAGAGGAGTCACTCATATGCAGGCGCTTCGCAATTTCTGTAGAAGTAATAAAACAGGCTTCCGCAAAATTATCCAATACAAATTCAGCGATTAACTGTTCTTTTTTTGTTAGATGGACATTCATCAAGCGGCTGCGAAATTCTTCTGTCATGTAAAGTCACTCCTTCACTGTGTTTTTATAGTATGCGTAATAATCCTTATTATAGTTGTCTTTTGGGTAAAAATTCAAGGGATACAGGGAAAAAGTGATATTTTTGGAAAAATCTTCCGGCATGTATCCAGCAAGAACGAACGGATTATTACAAAATGAGAAAAAATGAAAAGCTTTTTTGGAAAATCCGGAGAAAACAAACGAAGAATATATGGAAGATGAACTTCTTTTTGCATAGAAGATGAAATTTGATTGGAATATCGCTCAATATCATGTAGCGTACATGATAAGACAAAGCGAAACAAGAAGAAAATTTTATCCATTCGGGTGAGGGGATGAAATGGAAAAAAACATTGCAATTATAGCCTTTATTGGGTATAATCTAATCCATGAATTTGATTATAACAAGAATAAGTGAGGTGCTTGGTTTTGGCAGAAACCTTAGCGAATTGGTTTGTAGTTAATTTAGGCGGGATTTTATCCAAAGAACTGATTGTATTTATTGTTTCAGTATTGCCTATTTTGGAATTAAGAGGCGGGATTATTGCTGGTTTTGCCATGGGAATGGAGTTAATGCCAACATTTTTAATTTCTTATATTGGAAACATTTTTCCTATCCCTTTTGTTTTATTATGTATTCGCTGGATTTTCCGCATGATGCGCAAGACAAGACTACGAGGTATTGTTGACTGGTGTGAAAGAAGAGCTGATCAAAAAAGTGATTTGATACAAAAGTATGCTTATTGGGGGCTGCTTTTATTTGTTGCGGTACCTTTGCCGGGTACGGGAGCCTGGACAGGCGCGCTGATCAGCGCATTACTGGGGATGGATCCCAAAAAGACATTTCCGGTGATTATGCTGGCGGTTTTCTGCGCTGGCGTGATTGTATCCCTGCTTTCTTTTGGTGTGATCGGAAGTATTTTTTAAACAGGAGCAAAGTATGATTCCAAGAATCGCGTCTCCTTCTCGAACGAAGGAAATTATTGAGGCAAACGGATTTTATTTTAAAAAGAATTTTGGGCAAAACTTTCTAATCGATTCCAATATTTTGGAGCGCATTGCAGATTGTGCCGGAATTACGGAAAATGACTGTGTATTAGAAATTGGACCTGGGATTGGATCTTTGACACAAGTATTGGCAGAGCACGCAAGAAAGGTCATCGCAGTAGAAATTGACGACAAGCTCATTCCCATTCTTGCGCAGACACTGAAAGACTACGACAATATTAAGATTGTCAATCAGGATGTACTGAAAACGGACATTGCCCAGCTGATCGCAGAAGAAAATGATGGAAAGCCCATTAAGGTCGTGGCGAACCTGCCGTATTATATTACCACACCTATTTTAATGGAGTTACTGGAAAAACCTAATGGCATTGCCTCTTTAACGGTCATGGTGCAAAGGGAAGTGGCAGAACGAATGCAGGCGGAAGCGGGTTCAAAGGACTATGGAGCATTATCTTTATGTATACAGTATCATGCCGCTGCAAAGTTAGATATGATCGTTCCGCCGTCCTGCTTTATGCCCCGACCTAAAGTGGATTCCGCTGTGATTACGCTGACTATATTGCCGGAAAAGAGCGTGTCTGCACAAAACGAGGCATTTTTATTTCATATTATTCGCTGCGCGTTTTCTCAGCGTCGAAAAACATTACTGAATACATTGCGCAATCAAGGAGAGCTTTCTTTATCCAAAGAGGAAATCCTTTCCTGCATGGCGCAGGCGGGGCTGGAAGAAAATATTCGCGGAGAAAGGCTTTCTCTGGCGGATTTTGCAGCACTCAGTGATGCATTATGGATATGTGAAAAGAAGAAAACGAATGGTACAGAAGCTGAATCAAGAGTCTGATCTTTTCAGGATCAGGCTCTTTTTGTATGGTGGGATTTCCTTTTTTCCAGAAAGAAAGTTTTGGCAGATTTTGCGAAAAAAGAGCGTGCTTACGCGACGGTTTTCGACAAATTCTGAAGAACGAGAATGGTATTCTTTTTCCATGGGACAGGCACAGCGACAGAGGAAGTTGCTCCCGACGCAAAGTTTGTCCAGTGGTATTCGGAAAAAAGGAGGTAGAAATCATACGATGCGAGAAGAAGGATTGCCGCAAAATTGCAGGCAGATGGGTGGATTAGAAGAAGAAATAGGAATTTACTTAGAAGACTATGTCTATACGTATTTGAAACAATTTGCCAGAAATGGAGAGGCATGCCGCAAAACGGCATTATTATGCGGCAGGCATATTACGGTAAGCGGTCAAGATGTAGTCCTCATCAGCGGTGCTATGGGCATGGAGGAAAAAGAAGACAGAAAAGAGCCTTTTGCCATGACCGCAGAAGAATGGGAACAAGTTGGAGCAGTGCTTTCCAAAAGTTTCCCGGATACCCAAGTGGTAGGATGGGCAGAACTGGAAGCCGGCTTTGGTGCTGTGGTAACACAACGGGAGGAGAAAATCCACAGTACATTCTTTTCGGAACCATGGCAGGTATTATTTGTCATGGACAGCAGCCAAGAGGGAGAAACGTATTTTCTTTACCCGAAAAATGGAGGGGGACTACGGCAGGCGCGTGGATTTTTTCTTTATTATGAGAAAAATCAGGCGATGCAAGAATATATGCTACAGCATCCAACGGTGCCGCCAAAAGAAGCAAAACAGGCAGGCAGTACATTATCCCGAAAAGGCAGAAAGCCGACACCGGAAGAACGTATTGACGCGGCGGAACAAATCCGTGCTGTTTTAAAGAAACGAGAACGGCAAGCCGCAAAGGAAAGAAAGCATCGTCAGGCAATGCTGACAGCTGCCTGCGTGGTTTTATGTGGTGTTATGCTGGGGCTAAGCGGCGCTGTGGCAGGATCCTTACGGCGATTGGAGATGATGGAAACGAAACTTTCGGCATTGGAAGGTAATGTGACTGCCATTGCACAAAAACAGTCAGAAGAAGATACCATGGCAGTGGGCAGCACCATTACAGCGGATCCTATTGGACCGGAAGAACAGGCAAATCACAATACAAATATTACAGCTGAGGTGGATGAAGGCACTCAGCAGACCGAAGATACAGAAGGGGCTGAAAAAGCAGAGCAAAGTGAACCGGAAAATGAAACAACAACAGAAGACACAGAAAATACTTCAACAGTTCCGGCAGAGGATGACGGACAAGAAGATACGGATACTTCTGTAACAAAGGAAGTATTCCATACCGTAGAAGAAGGAGACAATTTACGTTATATCAGCAACTACTATTATGGAAATGATACTGGTATCGAAAAAATTATGGAGGCAAATAACATTACAGACCCTAATTTGATTTATTGCGGACAAGTACTGATGATTCCGTAATGATACAGAAAAAAGCAGGCATACTGCCTGCTTTTTATTTGATCAAATTTGGGACGAATCTAACTCTGTCCAGTGACAAAGGGCTTCATAGAAACCAGGAAATTCTTTTTTCAGACGAAGGGGCTTTGCATCTTTCGTTAAAAAAACATGCTCTGTAGTGCCGACGCAGACCACCTCTCCGGTGGCTGCGTTTGTCATTTCATAAGAAATAACCAGACGAACACCGGAAAATTTATCAATGCGCACAACGATGGCTACTTCATCTGCAAAGGTTGTGGGACGTTTATACTGGCAGGCAACAGCAGTTACAGGAGAGAAAATGCCTTCTTCTTCCAGTTTGTGAAAAGACCAGCCAATTTGGGATAAGTAATAAATACGTGCTTCTTCCATCCAACGAATATAGTTAGAATGGTGGCTAATACCCATACGGTCAGTTTCATAATATTGTACACGGTGTAAATATGGATCCATCTGCAGGTTACCTCCTTAAATTTTAAAAACAAGAACGAAAAAATGAATTTTGAAGCAGAGTGAAAAACTTGGGTATGCCTCAAAATGCAGTTTAGAATGTGAAAACATTCCATTTAGATTCCTTTTAGCGAAAAATTTCTCTCTAACTTTCGTGTGGGGCAGCAGACTTTCTGATGTTGGCACATAAGAAAATGAAAGGATGTATCACGGAAAAAAAGAAAAGAAATAGCGAAAAAGAAATATCGTTGTATTTTGTGTGAAACGAAAAACAACTTATCACAGCATTTGCAATCTTTTTGGATTGATAGTTTATAAAACTACTTTAAAGTATAGTGAAATTATTGAAAAAAGCAACACTACATGATAAAATATCACAAAATGTGAAAGTATTTGACAGAGTACAGCATACGTGATAATATAAATGAGAACAAATGTTCGATTTTGGGAGGCGCATGAACATAACAAAAGAATAGATCACTGTAATAAGGAGGAGCTATGGCAAACAAATGAAGGATGATGGGAAACGTAAAGAAGCGCTGTCGATGCGGATGGACAGCCCAGAAGGGCAAATGCGCAAACGGCTGATTAATTGGGGTGGTACGTTGGAATTATGCCGCAAACGGCAAGAAAATATGAAAAAAGCACTTCGATTGAAAGAGGAAAGTCTTTCTTGCGGTGTGTTTGGAGAAAAGCTGGCTGCTGGCTATGAACGTGAAATCGAGGAAAATGTCCGCAGAATTGAGGAAATTCTGGAGGAAAAGAGAAAATTAGACGAAATGATTGCACAACTGGATCATGAAACACAACGTGTGCTGATGATGCATTATGAAAATGGTTACGGCTATGAATATATTGCACAAAGAATGCACATCAGCAGAGCAACTTGTTTTCGGATCGGGAAAAAGGCAGTGGAAACATTACTGGAAATGGAGGAGATGGAACAGCACAAAGCGATTGGTCAATGAGAAACAAAAGTAGTTTTTCTTTTGTTGTAGGGGATTGCAATAAAAGAATTGCTATTTTTAAAACATGCTGCAAAAAAATGAAAAAGACACAGTATATGCCTTTTTTCAGGTGCAGACGGATGGATTTATTTTTTAAATTTCATGAAGTAAAAGAGTATGGAACATACCATGCTCTTTTTTTCATGGAAAAAGATGAGACTTTTTGAGACTTGGGAAATGATACGATGAAGCAAAGCTAAGAAAGAGGGGAAAGCATGGCAGAAGGTGAGAAAAAAGCAACCATTTTGCAAGCCCTTCGGGAAGGCTTATCCCCGAAGGATGTGGCAGAGAAAATTGGATGTTCTACATCATATGTATACCACATGCGCAAAAAATGGAATGCAGAAAAAAAGAAAGAAGTACTCAGGCAAACGAAAAACCAGGAAGAAGAAGCAAAGGCAGAGAGGACTTTTGCACAGGAGAAAAATGCAAGCACAGGAAAGGATAAGGATACTTTCTTAAGAGAAGAAGAAAGGAACAAAACAGCGGAGATTGCGAAAAAAGAAGCGGATATTTCTCAAGAGGCAATTTGCACAGAGCAGGAAGTAGTAGGATTTTTGCGGGAAACTATGCGGTCACAAGAGGATATTAAAATCCGCATTAAAGCAGCGGAGTTATTGGAAAAAAGACTGCAAAACAGCAATGGAGAGTCCCGCACTACAGTGATTATTGATGATATAGAAAGGACAAAAGAAAATGGAGCGGGATGAGATCAGGCTGAGTCAAATCTTATCCCCGGCTTTTTACCAGATTCACAGCGATATTCAAACCGGTGGGCATACCCATTATTTTTTGGCAGGTGGCAGAGGCAGCGGGAAATCTTCTTTCGCAGCAACAGAGATTATCTTTGGCATGATGAAAACAGAAAACGCCAACGCAGTAGCGTTACGAAGAACAGCAGCAAATTTACGGGACAGTGTTTTTCAGCAACTATTATGGGCTATGGAAATACTGGGGGTGACACAGGAATGGCAATGGACGGTCAACCCTATGGAAATGACCAGAAAAGCAACCGGACAGAAAATATTATTCCGTGGGGCGGATGATGTTCGAAAAATGAAATCCATCCGATTCGGAAAAGGATACTGTCGATATATTTGGTATGAAGAAGCAGATGAATTTGGCGGAATAGAAGAAATTGAAAGCATCAACCAGAGTTTTATGCGGGGCGGGGACAGATTTTGCGTTTTTTACACATACAATCCGCCGGAACAGCCTGGACAATGGATGAATCAACGGGCGCAGGAAGGCAGAGCGGACAGTTTATTTCACCGTAGCAGTTATTTATGTATGCCAAGAGAATGGTTGGGAGAGCCCTTCTTTCTGGAAGCGGAAGAAATGAAAAAACGCAATGAACGCAGATACCGGAATGTGTATTTAGGAGAGGTCACAGGAAGTGGCGGTGAGGTATTTCACAATATTACGTTACGAAACATTTGTGACGATGAAATTCGAAACTATGACCGGGTAGCGAGAGGGTTGGACTGGGGGTATGCCACAGACCCTACCCATTACACCATTAATCAGTTGGACAAAGGCGGCAGGCGGTTGATTATTTTCGGGGAAGAACGGCATTGGGGGATGGGAAACCGACAAATCGGTGAAATGATCGCCAAAGAAAATAGTTACAACGAAACAGTAATTGCAGACAGCGCAGAGCCAAAATCCATTGCAGAATTATGCGGCATGGGATTACATGTATTACCGGCAAAAAAAGGACCGGACAGTGTGCGTTTTGGCATGAAATGGCTACAAGAACTGGAAGAAATAGTAATTGACCCGCAGAGGTGTCCTTACACCGCAAAAGAATTTTCAAATTACAGTTATGAAAAAGGGAGAGACGGGGGATGGAAGGCTTATTTCCCAGATCGGGATAACCATGCCATTGATGCGGTACGTTATAGCAGAGAGGCAGACATGAGGAAAACAAGAATTAGATAAAAAAGGAGAAAAATATGGGAAGAACAGAAGAAGAAAAAAGAAAAATGCTAACTGCTTTGGCACAGGAAGCGGCGGCAGATCCCAGACGGCAGAAAATGGAAGAAGGAGAACGATATTTTAGCTGCAGGCACGATGTTCTGAATCAAAATTTACGAGAAAAACTTATTGATGAAACGGAGGAAGGCGGCGAGAAACTCAAACGGTTTTATAATCCAAACCGCAGTAATTTTCGGGTGGCCAATCCTTTTCACCGCATTTTAGTGACACAAAAGACAGCGTTTTTAGTGAACCGGGAACCCAGTTTGATTGTAACGGGAGAAGGTACAGCATATCAGCAATACCGGGATGAGCTGAGCCAATTTGCTGATGAGAAATTTGGAGAAATTCTTTACCGCTGGGTAGTAGGTGCATCCAACAAAGGTGTGGAATATGTTCACGTCTACTATGATGATACAGGAAAGCTGGACTACTGTATTGTACCCGCAGAAGAAATTACTGTTTTATACGATGAAAAAGACCGAGAAAAGATGACGGATGTAATCCGCTTCTACGAAAGCGAATATTGGGAAAACGGAGTCCACAAGTATCAGAAAAAAGCAGAATGGTGGACGAAAGATGATGTGACATACTACACCGAAAGCGGCAATGGAAGTTACCACAAAGTCGGGGACAGTCCTCACTGGAATGTGAGTTTTCAGATAGATGGCAAAGAAGTGGCAAGAGAGTCCCATGGTTGGGGAAGGTTACCGTTCATTCCTTTGAAAAACAACGAAAGAGAAGAAAGTGATTTAACGCTGATTAAGGGGTTAGTAGACGCTTATGACTTGATCAGCAGTGAAGGAACGAACAATTTACTGGATTTAGTGGACCTCTATTGGGTAATCCGCGGATACGGCGGAGAAGCAGCGGGCAGCATTGCCAAGAAATTAGCCATTAACAAAGCAGTACATATCGATGACAGTGAAGGTGGAGTGGAAGCCAAACAGGTACAGCTACCAGTAGAAGCAAGAATTCAATGGCTGAACATGTTACGCAGAGACATTTTCCACTTTGGCATGGGTGTGGATACGGACAATGAGGACTGGCAAAAAGCGCCCAGCGGCGTTGCGCTGAAAATGCGATACAGCAGTTTTAAACTAAAAGCAGGCAGTATTGCACCCTATTTACGGAAAGCTATTGGTCAGTTATGCAGTTTTGTGGCGGAAGATCTGGACCGAAAAGACGGTGGTGGAAGAAGCAAAATGCAGGTACAGGTGATTCTCAACGAAAGTGATATGTCTGACGATCTAGAAACAGTACAGATTATCAATCTTTCCAAGGGATTAGTCAGCGATGAGACCCTTTTGGGCAAGCATCCTTTTGTGCGGGATGTGAACGCGGAGCGCAAGCAATTAGAACTGGAGAAAAAGGAGGAGCAAGATGGAGGAAAGAATGGAAGAAACAGCCGCAGCAGAAAGATTGGCGCAGCTGGAAGCGGAAAATGAAGCGTTACGGGAAACTTGCGGCACATTGGAACAGCAGCTCAAGGAGATGGGGCTGCAGATGGCACAGATGCAGGAAGAAAGTAAGGCAGAAGAAATGATCCGTCAGATGGGCGGCAAGAACACAAAAGCGATTATGGCATTATGTGACAGAGAAAGCGGTCTCAGCTGGGAGGAATTACTGACTAAGGTACAGGAAGAAGCACCTTATCTATTTTATGAAAAAAGAGCGGCGGTAAAGGGTACCGGTGTTCAAATGGGCAAAAGCAGGGAAAAAGAAGAAAAAGCAGCAGCGCAGTTTCGCAAGGGCTTAAGAAGAAGAGGTTAATAAGGAGGAAAAACAATGAACACAATGGAATATGCAGCAATTTTTATGCAGGAGTTGGACAGTCAGATGACAGAAGGCGCTACCAGTGGCTGGATGGAAGAAAACGCAGCACAGGTACAGTATAACGGTGGTGCGGAAGTAAAGTTTCCCAAAATGCAGTTGAGTGGTCTAGGGGATTATGACAGAGAAACTGGTTTTGCCCAGGGCGCGGTGACCCTGACCTATGAAACCAGAAAATTAAGCCAGGACAGAGGCAGAACTTTCCAGCTGGACGCGGTGGATGTGGACGAAACCAATTTCGCAGCAGTAGCAGGCAATGTGATGGGCGAATTCCAGAGAAGCAAAGTCATTCCAGAAATTGACGCTTACCGTTACAGCACCATTGCGGCATTGGCGGAAGGTGCGGGTAAGACAAAAGATTACACACCGGACAAGGAAACTATTTTGGAAGAATTGATGGAAGACATTACAGAAGTAAAGGATATTGTAGGTGACGGATGTGAAATCGTCATCAGCATGAGCGCGAAGGTTGCTGGTTTACTGGATCTCGCCAAGGAAAGCGGATTTTTGATGAGCAAGGGTGAATTTGACCAGGGTAATGTAAAATTGAAAGTACGTGAGATTGACGGCTGCCCCATTATTCGTGTTCCTTCTGCCAGATTCCAGACCAAATATGAATTTTTGGACGGTGTGAGTCTGGAAAAGACGGATGGTGGTTTCCAGGCGACAGAAGATGCGGACCCCATCAACTGGATCATTGCAGTCAGACAGGCTCCCATTGCTGTATCCAAGACCGATGTAACCCGTATTTTTGATCCCATGCACAATCAGAATGCTAATGCATGGAAGATTGACTACAGAAAGTATCATGATCTGTGGATCAGTGACAACGGCATGGACGGCATTCTGGTCAGTGTACAGAAGGCAGGCGCATAATGGAAAAAGCAAATGTGATCCAAAAAATGGTGGCTGTATTTGGCTGTGAAGAAAATGAAAAAACGGACTTTGCCGCAGAAAGGAGCCTGCAGGTTGTGCAGGCTCTCTACGGTCAGGAAAATGTACCGGAAGCATTTTGCAATTTATGTGCCCAGATGGCAGTAGAAATGCTGGAAAGATGGGAACAGGACGCAAGCATCGAGCAGATTCGAGAGGGCGATGTGACGATTTCTTTCCGGGAAAACAATTCGATGATAGAAGAACTTTACAGCAAATACAGCCGGGAAATCGCAAATTATCGAAAGGCAAGATGGTGAGCATGACAAACAAAGGATGGGAAAAAGCGGCAAAAACAGCAGAGCGGTTTTTCTGTCATACATGCAGTGTAACAGGTTTTGAAAAAAGGCAGAATGCTTTTTTACAAACGGAGGCAGTAGAGGTGGAAAAAGGTACTTTTCCTGCGCGGGCTGTATGGGAAAACAACGACATCAACACCGAGAGAATTTTAGCAGATGTGGAAAAACAAGGTATCCTGCTCTATCCAAGAGATCAAAGTATTACGGCAGGCGACTGGTTAACGATTCGTTACGAAGATGGCACAGAAGAAACAGCAGAAGCAGGGGAAAGTATTTATTACCGCACCCACAGGGCTTGCATGATTTTCCGAAAAAAGAAGGCATAAGAAAGAGGTATCTAACATGGAAATGACAGAATGGATGCGGGAAGAAATCATTCGTGCTTTGGCAGATATCTGTGTGGTATACGGAGAAAAAATGCCCCAAAGCGCCGCAGAAGAAATGCCTTATCTAACAGTGGAAATGGCAGATGGTGTTTTTCAGCGGGAATTGGGCAGATACAGACGTTTAGTCAGACAGGCAAAAATTTGCCTTTACAGCAGTACAGAACAAGAACGGGCAAAACTGGAAGAAAAACTAATGGATACCATAGAAGAAATGCCTTTTCGTCATGAAGTACTGCAGTGGCAAGAAGAAGCGGACCATACAGAAGCCGTCATTCGATGGAGTTTACGATTGCAAAAAGAAGAAGAATTTGTAAAGATGGGACAACTGATAGAAAAGGAGTTGGAAGCATGAAAAAAGCGACCAAACAATTTCAAGGAAAAGAGCTTCTGCGCACAAAAGCATTTGACTGTGATGCAGCAAGAGCTTTCCTGCAGGAGGACAAGTTTTATACCAAAGAAGAAGCACAAAAACTTCTGGCAGCATACAGAAAGAAAAAGGAGGCATAAAGGAATATGGCATTTGGCGGAGGAACTTTTGAAACAACCAACAAAGTACTGCCTGGTGTGTACATCAATTTTACATCCCAAAAAAGAACTATGGGGATTTTGGGAGAAAGAGGCGTGGTGTGCATGCTTTTGGAATGGGGATGGGGTCCCGAAGGCATGCAGACAGTAGAAAGCGGCACTTTCCAGAGTGAGGCGAAAAACTTACTGGGATACAGCGCTCAGGCTGATGAACTGGAAGTTTTAAGGGAAGTATTTTGCGGGGCGGAAAAAATTCTACTTTACAGACCGGAAGGCGGTCAAAAGGCAACGGCTACATTCGGCAGTTTAACTGCACAGGCAAAATACGGCGGTGTCCGCGGCAATGATATTACCATTGCGATTTTAACAAATGCGGAAGAAGAAGAAAAGTTTGATGTGGTTACCTATGTGGAAACAGAAGAAGTGGACAGACAGACTATCACAGATGCATCAGAAGTAACAAGCAACGACTGGGTAACTTTTTCCGGCAGTGGAGCAGTGGAAGAAACCGCTGGCAAACCTTTGAGCGGCGGTACCAATGCAGAAGTAACCGGCACCAGCTATGAATCTTTTTTGGCAGAAGCAGAAAAAGAGAATTTCCAGGTATTACTGTATGACGGAGATGAAGAAGACACCAAAAGATTATTCGCAGCCTTTACCAAGAGAATGCGAGAAGAAGAAGGTGTGAAATTTGTCTGTGTCATGAAGGAGTATGCTGGAGAAAGTGAAGGCATTATTCAGCTGGGAAGTGGCTTAGAAGGCTGTGCTTGGGTTGCAGGCAAAACAGCAGGTGCCGCGGTGAATGAAAGTTTGACCAACGCATTATACGACGGGGAAAGAACATTAAGCAATGTGAAGATGACCAAAAGTGCAGCAGAAAAAGCCATTGGAGAAGGCAAGTTCCTTTTCTACCAGGATGGCGAAGATGTACGGGTACTGCGAGACATCAACAGTTTTACAGAATACACCACCCAGAAGAACAGTGACTTTTCTTCCAACCGTGTGGTAAGAGTTATGGACGGATTGGCAAATGATGTGACAGAACTATTCAGCAAGTATTATCTGGGCAAGGAAAACAATAACGCAGATGGCAGAAATCTGTTTAAAGCAGAAATTGTGGCATATTGTGATACTTTGATGCAGATGGGTGCCATTGAAAATTTCCTGGCAGAAGATATTGTGGTGGAAAAAGGCACTGAAAAGCAGGATGTGATTATCAGCATGCGGATTCAGCCTGTAGACAGTATGGAAAAGATTTACATGCAGGTAGAAATTGCGTAAGGCAGAAAGGAGTGACAAAGGCATATGAGTTATTTGAGAGCAAAGGATGCAGTAGGCGGTGCGATGGGTACTTGCTTTGCTATCATTGACGGTGAACGATATGAACTGATGCAGGTAAAGGAAGTAACTGCTACTGTAAAAAAGACAAAAACAGAGTTATCCATTCTGGGACTTACAGCAAAACAGGTAAAAAGCGGCGGCTGGAGCGGTACCGGCAAAATGAAGGCTTACTATGTGAGCAGTTTATTCCGGGAAATGATGCTCAAGTACATGAAAAACGGAGAAGATTTATTTTTCGAATTGCTGATTACCAATGAAGATCCTGACAGTGAAGCAGGCAGACAGAGCGTACTGCTCAAAGGCGTAAATCTGGATGAAATGGTATTGGCAGCATTGGATGTAGACAGCAGCGCGCTGGAAGAAGAAATGACATTTACTTTTGAAGATGCAGAACTGATGGAATCTTTTGCAGCACTGTAAGGACAAGGTACAAAGTATGGGACAAGAGATTTTTTTTCAGACGGGTGCAGAGAGAACTGCTGAATTACAAATGAAAAATGGAATCTGGAAGATCCGTGGCATCAGACAGGCAGAGGCTGAAGAAATCAGAAAAAGTACGGCAGGCAGCATGGCAGCCTATGAGGCTTTATTTTTGGCAAGAAGCGTAACGGATCCGAATCTGAAAAGCCAGGCGGTACAAAAAGCTGCTGGTGCAGTGGGGGAAGTACAGACCATGGAGAGATTACTCTTGGCGGGAGAATACGAAAAATTACGGCAAGCTGTGGAAGAAATCAACGCATAAGGAAGAGGGGCGGATAGATGTATCGCATTTATTTACAGCAGGGCGATAACCAGATTCTATTTCCTCTGGCTCCGGCAGAACTGACCATTCAGACAGGATGCGGCAACAAAGTAGTAGAACTGGTGAATTTAGGACAGGTGAATCTGCTAAAGGAAATTGGCTTGCGGGACATTAGCTTTGAGGCAGTTTTTCCAGGCAAAAAGCGCAGTTATGTTTCTTATGGCAGAAAAGAGCCATTTTATGAGCCGGATTATTATTTAGGGATGCTGAGACAGTTTCAAGAAAGCAAGGAACCTGCAACATTGATAATTTGCAGAGAATTGGCAGACGGAACCAGGCTATTTGATGACCATTTTCAGGTGAGTGTGGAAGGATTTACGGCGACGGAAAAAGGCGGTGAAGAAGGTGATGTCCATGTTATGGTGCGGCTGAAAGAATATCGCAGCATTGGCAGCATCCTTTACCATGCCACACAATCAGCAAGTGGAAGTACGGTTTTAAGAGAAACGACAGTACAGACCGCTGCAAAAATTAAAAATACGTACACTGTGAAAAAAGGAGATACACTCTGGAAGATTGCCAAAGAAATGCTGGGGGATGGCAGCAGGTATCAAGAAATTGCCAAGGCAAATGGAATCTCTAATCCAGATCTGATCTATGCAGGCCAAGTGCTGATCTGGGAAGACTAAAAGAAAACGCAAGATGATTTTGTATCAAAGCTGACGGAAATAACAAGAGGGAAATATTCTGAAAGAAAAGAGCAATATGGATCATCGAAAGAAATAAGGAAAAACGCACTGAGAAAGCGAGGTGAAGGGGGAGGAAAATGGCAATTCGCATTTTAATTGAAAACGGAAGCAATGTGTATGATGTGACAGGTTTATTAGAGGGAGAAGCAATTTTGACAGAAGAGGTCAATTGCGCGGGACAGTTGGTGTTTTCTGTCATTCGAGACGGTGTGATTGATTTTCAAGAAGGCAATCGCGTGGAACTATATGAAGGTGAGACTTGTCTGTTTGTGGGGTGGGTCATGCAAAAAAAACGAACCCAGGAGCAGATTATTACAGTAACGGCTTACGATCAGATTTATTATTTGATTCAGAACAGAGCGGACTATGCGTACAGCAACAAAACAGCATCGGATATTGTTCGCATGATTGGTACGGATTTTGGCATGGAATTGGGAACGGTGGATGACAGTGGGTGGATCATTCCACAGCGTATAGAAGAAAGCCAAAGTTTATTGGATATTATTTGCAATGCGATGGCACTCAGTGAAACGGGAAATGGAAAAAGGTTATTTCTTTTTGACCGGGGCGGAAAGTTATGTTTTCAAACAGAAGAATCTTTAAAGACGCAAAAAGGATTGCGCTGTGATGGCACCATCAGCGGATACGATTATCAGACGGACATCAGCAAAGATACATATAATGCAGTTTTTCTCAAGCAAACAGGCACACAGAAGCAACCGGGCAGTGTTTACAAGACAGAACGGTCTGGGGCAGTGGAAAAATGGGGCAGGCTGGAATATTTTTCTCAGGTGGACCGCAGCTTAAATGAAAGCCAGCTAAAGGAAATGGCAGAAGGCATTTTAGCAGAAAAATGCCGTGTAAACCGAACTTTGACCGTAGAAAATCTCAATGGGGAAGAAATGGTATGGCCTGGAGAAAGTTTATATATCGAAATACAGGATTTGGGAGATATCAGTTTGCAGGAAGTCTGCTTAGTGCAGAAGGCAAAAAGAATTTACCGGAATGGTGAAATTCGTATGCAGGTAACAGTGGAAGTGGAGGCTTAAACAGTGGATTTTTATGAACTGATCAGTGGAACGGAATTATTGGGCGAAGCAAAAGAAATTCGGGTAAGCAGCAGATTTCAAGAGAACGGAAAAGAAATATTATGGAAAATTCGCCCAATCAGCGCTAAACGGTGGAGAGAGATTAAAAAAGAGGAAGATCATTGGAGTGCTTTCATTGTGGCTTGTGTACAATATCCCAATTTGGAAGATCCGGCGCTTCAGGAAAGTTATGGAGCGAAAAATGGAACAGATCTGGTCAAAAAAATGTTATATGCGGGAGAGTATTTACGGTTATTAGAACAGGTGAAGGCGCTCAACGGGTTTGAAAAACGGAAAGAAGCGCTTTATATAACGGCAAAAAACTAATTGAGGAGGGCATAGACGAAGCAGACTATGCGTGCTATGCCCTCCTGCAATTACGGATACGTCCAAAGGAATGGGCGGAAATGAGTGACGGGGAAAAGATGTTTATCTGTGCGGCAATAGACAGACATCTGGAACAAATGGAAGGGAACAGAAAAACATGAGGCAAAAAGAGCAAATGGATCTGTTTATGGAAGAAATATGGGAAGAAAGCAGTCTTTTTCGTGATATGGAAAAACAGGAGGAAAAACGGGAAACCATTCTGGAACAAATGGGGGACTTGGGAAACTTTTGGATGAATGATCCACTTAACAATATAAAACAGGAAGATAAAAAGACACCGGAAATATTTTTCCGGCAGAAGGAAACTGTGATGCCTCTTTTTTACCCAGACCAAACAGAAGATAAATTTCTTTTTTCGCAAAACCGGAATGGAACCGACGAAAAAATAAACATGGTTTTCAACTCAGAGAAAAAAACGGATGATGAGATTGCTTTTTTGACGACTGCAACGGAACCGAAACATAAAAAACAAAGAGATGTTTTATCAAAGGAAGGGTATATGGCGGCACCAGAGTTATTCTTTGAAGATGGTAAAACGGCAACTTTAGGACGGAAAAGTCAAACGTCAGAAAGTATTTTTACAGAAAAAGCCGGTAAGCCCGCTCGCCAACCTTTGGTACAAACAGAGGACGGAACCAAGCGGTATTTGGAAGCGGTCATACAAGCGGGTTTCGCCGGATTACAAGAGGGAGCGGGTGGTCAACAAATCCAAATCGACATTGGTCAAGTAAGAGAAAATGCAGACGTAGACAGGATTATGGAACGGCTTACCCAAAAGCTATGGGAATCCAGGCAGAAGCGTGCTTATGGCAGAAGGAGGTAAGATATGGATCTTGCTGAAGTAATTAAGGAATTGGCTGCAGATACTATGGCGGCTGAGGGCAGTGTGCAAGTCACTATGGGAGAAGTGATACAAAGCACACCATTAAAAGTACGGACAGACAGTGGATTGGAACTGGACACGTGCTTTTTAATGTTAACGAGAAATGTATGTTCACGCAGCCAAAAAGGAAATATGACCTTTCACGGAGAAAGTGGCGCTTATGAAGCAACAGTAGAAAACGGGTTAATAGTAGGAGAAAAAGTTTTAATGCTTTCAGGATGCGGCGCGCAGCATTACTTTATATTGGACAGAATAGAAAATATGTAAGGAAAGGCGGGAAAAAGCAGGTGGTACCAAAAAATGAAAATGGTTTGGAAAGTCTTTACGCTGCCATTGAAGGACAGCAGATGCCTTCTTTAACATACCGCATTTTCTGGGAAAAACAAGAAGTATGCGGGCAGGCAGAAGGTCTTGATGCTTTAAAACAGGCGCTGGAGAAAAGAATTTCTACGGAAAAATATCGATATGATATTTATGACGGGGCATATGGTTTGGAAACCGCTGATCTATTAGGAAAAAATAAGGATGAGGTTATTCCTAAGTTACAGATACGATTAGAAGAGGCTTTACTGGCGGATGAGCGTGTCAAGGCAGTATCTGATATGACGGTGCAGACAGAAAAAAACAACCTTATTTTAAGCTGCCATGTGGAAAGCATTTACGGTGTGTTATCTATAGAAAGGACGGTGGAAGGAATTGTATGAAAGTTATGAAGAACTGATGGAACAAAAATTGGCGCAGATTTCTGACAAAAGAGATAAGCGGCAGGGCAGTCTGATCTATGATGCGTTGGCACCAAATGCGGCAGAAACAGCAGCTTTTTACGCAGATCTCAGCTTTTTAGAGGATCGGACCTATGCAGATACTGCTACGGGCATTGATCTGACCAGAAGATGTGCGGAACGGGGCATTCATCGAAAAGAAGCGACAAAAGCTGTTTTCTTGGGGAAATTGGAAAAAGAAGATGGACAAGGTTTCGCGGCAGAAGTGGGAAGTAGATTTGCGTTGGAAGAAAATACCTATGTTTTAACAGAAATGATGGCAGACGGAAACTGTAAGTTGGAGTGTGAAACAGCAGGCGAAGCAGGCAATGCTTATTTAGGAAATTTACTGCCACTGACTTATATGGAGGGGTTGGCTGTAGCAAAGTTAGTGGAACTGCTGGAAGAGGGCGCCGATGAGGAAGACGACGAAACCCTTCGCAGCCGTTACATGGACAGCCTGCAGGCAGATGCATTCGGGGGAAACATTGCAGATTACAAATTGCGTATTGGTGCATTGGAACATGTAGGTGGTGTGAAAGTATATCCTGTCTACTATGGCGGTGGAACAGTACGGTTAGTAATTCAGGCAAGAGACTGGAAAAGTCCTACAGAAATGGTTTTACAAGAACTGCAAAATGAAATTGATCCGGATGAAAGCGGCACTGGAATGGGAATTGCACCCATTGGACACAAAGTAACGGTAGAAGGCGTACAGGAGAAGGGAATTCAGCTAAAAATTACTTATACCACTGACGAAGGTGTGGATTCCATAGAAGACAAAGTTCAGGAAGTATTGGAAGCATATTTACTGGAACTGCGCAAAGCATGGGCGGAAAACGATCATTTAACGGTACGCAAAAGCCAAGTAGAAAGCCGTGTACTGGATATAGATGGTGTGATAGATGTAAGCCTGTGTCAGCTAAATGGACAGGATGGCAACCTCATACTGGAAGCGGATGAAATTCCAGTGGTAGAAGGAATTGAGGCGGTATAACTATGGCGGATAACAAAGAACGATATGAAAATCACCTGCCGGACAATCTTCAAATGCTGAATGCTTTTGTAAAATTGGCGGAATTGGAAGATCCTATTTTAGAAGAAGAGGCACAGGCAAAAGAAAATTTAACCAGAGACCAGTGGATTGAAACAGCAACCAGAAGGGGTTTGGAAAGAAGAGCGAAAATGCTGGCATTAGAAGAAGTGGATACAGATACGGAGGAACTAAGAGAAATGGTATTCCTTTATTCTAAAAGCAGATGCCCTTATACGAAAAAAAGTGTTCAAAAATGGTTGGATGAAACTTGCGGCAGTGGAATGGTTGCAATGCTGATCCAGGAATCAACTTATCAGGCGAGCTTTATACTGGAACTGGAAGCCAAAGCGTTAGAAAAGGAATTAAAGCAAAAGCTGCGGGAAATTCTACCGGCAAACATACAAATGGAAGTTACACTGCGTTATAACACGTATGGTAGATTAACACCTTATACCCATGGCGCATTACGGCAAAGAAATCTGACTTATGGCAATATAAAAACAGAAGTATTGTAAAAAATCATAAAATCATAGACACAGGGAACCGAAATATTAGGCTGCCCTGTGTTTTGCATATCTGAAATAGAAATAGGGAATGATTTACATCCATAAAGGTTTATTTACCAAAAGAAAACAATGATTTTCCTGAGAACTTACGAAAAAACTGTTGCGTCAACGTATATTTTATGATAAAATACTTAAATCAATGATGAAGTCGTATGCCATATGGGCAGTAGAATATAGGAGGGTTTTCGGTTATGTCTACAATTGGTTATGCATTAGCAGCAGCTGTTTTGGTAATTGGTTTAATCCTTTGCGTGATTATTTTGATGCAGTCTAAGCGTTCTGCGGGACTGGGCGCAGTAGGCGGCAGCTCATCCAACAGTGATTCTTACTGGAATAAGAATAAAGGAAATTCCATGGAAGGCGCGCTGGAAAAGTATACCAAAATCGGTGGCGCATTATTTATGATTCTTGCTTTTATCATTAATTTGGTTGGATAAAGCGTATCTGAAAGCACTCTGCAAAAACGCAGGGTGCTTTTTTTCACAGATCTTTTTTACTGGATATTTACGGAATGATTGCAATAATAAGCAAAACGCAAGGAGGGAAAATCCATGCATGAAGTTGAAAAAGAGATAGGATTAGAAAAGGAAAAACAAGAAAGAGAAGAAAAAAAGGAACGAATCATTGCATTGATAGAAAGCGAAGCATATGTGCCAGTGAAACGCAAAGAAATGGCGCTGTTATGCAAAATACCGGCAAAGGAAACGACTTTATTCTATGAATTATTGGATGAAGCAGAAGCGGAAGGCCGTATTGTGGCATCCAAACGGGGCAAAATTATGAGCCTGAAAAGCGCCGGTATGGGTATAGGCACTTTTCTGGGACATGCCAAGGGGTTTGGTTTTGTGGTGCCAGATGCGGCGGATGCAGAGGATGTTTTTATTTCCGCGGATGAGACGAAAGGCGCGCTCAATAAAGACAAAGTGCTTTATAAAGTATTGAAAAAAAGCAACGGGGAAAAACGGGCGGAAGGTGTTATCATCCGGGTATTGCAGCGAGGCAGCACCCGCGCGGTAGGTGTTTATGAAAGTGTAAAAAATTTTGGATTTGTCTCCAGCGATGATAAAAAATTAGGAAGGGATATTTATATTCCTCACGGCGCGTCTATGGGTGCTGTCACGGGACATAAAGTTGTAGTAGAGATTACGGATTTTGGTGACGGTACCAGAAATCCGGAGGGAAAAGTGACAGAAATTTTAGGTCATGTCAATGACCCTGGTGTGGATATTTTATCTGTTATCCGCAGATATGAATTGCCTGTGGAATTCAGTGAGGATATTTATAAAGAAATTGAAAAAATACCCGATGCAGTATTGGAAGAAGAAAAGAAAGACAGAATGGATCTGCGGAATGTATTGACCATTACCATAGACGGTGCAGATTCTAAAGATTTAGATGATGCGGTTTCTTTACGGATGCTGGAAAACGGGCATTATGAATTGGGAGTTCATATTGCGGATGTATCCCATTATGTGCGGGAAGGTACTCTTTTGGATGAAGAGGCTTATGATAGAGGGACTTCTGTTTATCTGGTAGACCGGGTGATTCCCATGCTGCCTCATAAACTCAGCAACGGTATTTGTTCTTTAAATCCTCATGAGGATCGTCTTGCCCTCAGCTGTATTATGGAGATAGATGAAAAAGGAAAGGTGGTAAACCACACCATAACAGAAAGTGTGATTTATTCCGATTTCCGTATGACTTATGATACAGTACGGGAAATTTTAGAAGATAAAACAGAATCCCTTTTACAGCAGTACGCTCCCATTGTCCAGATGCTGGAGAACATGAATGAACTGCGTCAGATTCTGGGCGAGAAACGCAAAAAACGCGGCTCCGTAAACTTTGATTTGCCGGAATCTAAGATTATTTTAGATGAACAAGGAAAACCCATCGATATTAAGCCTTATGAACGTAATATTGCCACTAACCTCATTGAAGAATTTATGCTGGTATGCAATGAAACGGTAGCTGAACACTTTTTCTGGCAGGAAGTTCCTTTTATGTACCGTACCCATGAAGAGCCGGATGAGGAAAAACTGGAAAAATTAGAAGATTTCCTCAGCGGTATGCACTACTATGTCCGTAAAAAAGATGGCACGATCCGTCCCAAAGAACTGCAGCGCTTACTGGTGCAGGTGGAAGGCACGGACGAGGAACGTATCATTACCCGTGTGGTTTTGCGCAGCATGATGCAGGCAAGATATTCCGCGGAAAATCTGGGACACTTTGGTCTGGCGGCGAAATATTACTGCCACTTTACTTCCCCCATCCGCCGGTATCCTGACCTACAGATTCACCGGATCATTAAAATGATACTCCATGGTCAGCTGGCAGGCAAGAAAGAGCAGAAACTGCGCCGGGACATGCCGGAGCGGGCACAGCACTGCTCCATTCGGGAACGAACCGCAGAAAGCGCGGAACGGGATACGGATGAAATGAAGAAAGTAGAATATATGGAAGGTCATATTGGAGAGCAGTTTGAGGGCATTATCAGTGGTGTTACCAACTGGGGTGTATATGTGGAACTGCCTAATACCGTGGAAGGTATGGTTTCTTTGGCGCATATGGCAGACGACTATTATGTCTTTGATGAGAGAAAACAGCAGGTTTATGGCAGAAAGCATGGCCGCACCTTCTCTTTGGGTGATAAGGTGCAGGTGGTCGTAGATAAAGTAGACCGGGAAATGAATACCATTGACTTTGTGCTGGCAGAAGAAATATAATTCATTTTGAAGACACAGAAGAAAGACAGAAAGAGAGAAAAGGCTCTTTCTGTCTTTTTTTGCCGGAAATATTACCCCAAAAAGCAAAAATATGGTAAAATAAAAATAATAAAATCGTAAAAATGATATAAGGAGATAGGACAGATTTTTTTCTTGAACCCGGCAAATGATTTTTACGGCGGCAATGCAAAAAAAACCTGGTTTTTTGGAAAAAGATGTGTGGGTGCAGAAAGAAGGCGTGCGATTTTGAAACAAGAACGAACACAATACGAAATTATGACACAGACGCCCGTATCAAATTTAATCGTTTCTTTATCCATTCCCACTATTTTAAGTGTACTGGTTACAAACATTTATAACATGGCGGATACGGCATTTGTAGGACAGCTGGGCAATAGCGCCAGCGGCGCGGTTGGTGTCGTATTTGGCTTTATGTCTATTTTGCAGGCAGTCGGCTTTATGTTTGGGCAGGGCTCCGGCAGTATTCTATCCAGACATTTAGGCAGGCAGGATGTAGAGCAGGCAACGGAAATTGCTTCCAGCGGTTTTTTTGGCGCATTATTTACCAGTATTATAGTAGAAATCATTTGTTTTTGGCGTCTGGATGATTTGGTTATAGCACTGGGAAGCACAGAAACCATTGTGCCTTATGCAAAAACATATATTACATATATCCTGTTGGCTGCACCTTTTGTGACAACCAGTTTTACCATGAATAACTTACTGCGCTATGAGGGGAAAGCGGCTTTAGGCATGATTGGTCTGTTGGCAGGCGCGCTGTTGAACATTATCGGTGACCCTATTTTTATGTTTGTATTTGATATGGGGATTGCCGGTGCGGGTCTTTCTACCGCTCTTAGCCAAGTAGTAGGCTTTTGCATCCTGCTTTGGATGTTTTTACGGGGAAAAACACAGAGCAGAATCTCTTGGAAGTGCATTTCCAAAAGCAGTTGGAAATGGTTTAACTTGGTTTCCAGCGGCTTTCCCAGCTTGTTGCGCAATGGTTTGACCAGCTTTACTACGGTTTTGCTCAATAGTTTGTCTGCTGCGTATGGAGATGCGGCTGTTGCGGCGATGAGTATTGTCAGCAGAATTGCCATGTTCATTTTCTCCATTGCCCTTGGTGTAGGACAGGGCTTCCAGCCGGTAAGCGGGTTCAATTTTGGCGCAGGCAAATACAGCCGTGTTAGAAAAGCGTATCGTTATACGTTTTTCCTCTCTGAAGTTCTGCTTGCGGTTTTGTCTATTGGCGTTATGATCGCATCAGGACATTTGATTCGCCTGTTTAGAGATGACTTAACGGTAATTGAGCTGGGTACCAGAGCGTTACAGCTGCAATGTATAGCGTTGTTGTTCTTACCCTTCTGCATGGTAACGGAAATGCTGATGCAAAGTACGGGGCAAAAATTATGGGCAACCATTCTTTCGGCAACCAGAAGCGGTCTGTTTTTCATACCTGCGTTATGGATTCTTTCCAATCTTCGCGGCATGAGCGGAATCCAGGAAGCACAGCCTTTGGCATATGTGTTGTCTTGCATCCCTTCTGCATACTGCGCGGTCCGTTTCTTCCAAGTTTTGCCGCGGGCAGACCGACCAGATGGGGAAAATGGATAATACTGTTTTTCATTTTTATTAGTGGAACTTTTTTGCAAAATGTTTTAAAAACGCTATGGGAAAGCAATTTTCCCTTAAGAAAATATTATTTTTCTTTGATTTTTAAGGAATTTGTGAAAATTGTCTTTAGTAATCATACAGCGAAGGAAGAAATATCTGAGATCCTTACTGCTAATAAGGATTTCAGATATTTTTGTTTTCTGAAGCGCTGGAAAGGATATGGTTTTTTTCCATCCCCAATAGGAAAATGAATTTTGTAAGCAGTAACGGAACGTAAGCAAAATAATTTGGCAATTAGATTTTCAGAATGAAAAATACAGGAGGAAACAGCCTTTTTACAACATGGCTGCTGCCATGTAACATCATGTTGCGGGATTGCAACAAAAATGTGGTGGCACAAAACATCCCCTTTTGTTATGATGAATCCAGAAAAACAATTGGAAAGGAGGATATCTTATGAAGCTGTCTGAAAAAATATTAGAACAGAGAAAACGCTATGGTCTATCCCAAGAAGATTTGGCGGAAAAACTTTGCGTATCCCGCCAGACCATTTCCCGTTGGGAGATGGGCTCCGCCATGCCGGACGCGTCCAATCTTTTACAGCTGAGTGATCTTTTTGGAGTCAGTGCCGATTACTTATTACATGAGGACTATCTTAGCGATCAGGATTTGCCGAAAGTGCAAGAAGTGAAAAAAGATCAAAATAAACTGATTTTTGTTTCTCTGCTGGCTTTAGAAGCAATGGCATTTTTGATCCAGTTTTTAACGGTATTCGTTTTACAAAGCGCGTTCTTTGGCGGACTGAGTTCCTTGCTCTTTCTTGCTATGATTGTTGGATTTGAATATGGATATCAAAAGCAGCAGAAAAAGGGAACTGTTCACAGTGACGCAGCGGACTTCCGCAAGCGGCTGTATCAGGTGACTGCATGGTTAGGTCTGTATTTTCCGATCCGTTTTTTGATGGATTGGATGATGACATTCTATCCCCGCCCGTATGCTGCCATTGTGTTTGAATGTGTCACGCTCATAGTGTATATAGCTGCGGCGGTGTACATTTGTTTATTTTTAGAAAAACGGTGTTCCCCAAAAGAATAGAAAGAAAAAAGCGGAAGTTTACCCGTGTACCGATAAGACAGTAATTTGAAAAAATTGCGAAATAGGCATCTGTCAAACAGGATTGGACAGCAAAATAGGCGACATTCAACTCTGCTTGGATGCCGCCTGTTTTTGTGCATTTAAGGGTTTAATTTTGCTTATTTTTTGCCCTGTGATATATTCGTGAAAGTAACCACGATAGATTTATAGATTCATAAAAGAGAAAATTCCAAGTGAAAAAACCTTGTGTACGGCATCTACACGGATCGACTACGCATTATAAATATAAGGAACGCCATTTGTAAGAAAGACATATCGGTGAAATGATTTTGTGGAGCAGTAACCTAAGTAGTTAGCAGTGCATTTGCCTATACTTGAGATAGACAAATACATTAGACTGCCTGATTAAGGACGTTTTTGGAATGTTATTTAATGTCCTGTATAAAAATCTACTATTTAGTTGATATTATAAATCAAGTAATGTATAATACCAGTTAAATAATTTATAGGTGGAGACGCATATGACTACTTCGGAACAGATTCGTGTTTTGTGCGTAAGAACAGGTGTGAGTTTATCAGAGCTTGCGTGTAGGATTAACCAAACACCACAGAATTTTAACGCCAAACTCAAACGAAATACAATAACTCAGGACGAGCTTAATCAAATTGCAAAGGCATTGGATGTTACATACGAACAATACTTTGTTCTGGGTAATGGCGAACTCGTTAAGTAAGCAGGAAAGGACTTTGATATGACTGAGCATAAAATCATATTTGGCGATAGTCGTTCGCTCAATCAAATTAAGGATAAATCAGTACAACTAATCATAACCTCGCCCCCATATTGGCAGTTAAAAGATTATGGTGCAAAAGATCAAATTGGCTTTAACGATAGCTACGAAGAATATATAAACAATTTGAATTTAGTCTGGAAAGAGTGTAATCGAGTTCTTTCTGACGGTTGTAGATTGTGCATCAACATCGGAGATCAATTTGCTCGTTCCGTATATTATGGCAGATACAAAGTTATTCCGATCAGAACAGAGATAATTCGTTTTTGCGAATCTCTTGGCATGGACTATATGGGAGCTATCATTTGGCAGAAGGCAACCACAATGAATACATCAGGCGGTGGAGCTATTATGGGAAGTTTCCCTTATCCTCGCAATGGTATTCTTAAAATGGATTATGAGTTTATTCTGCTGTTCAAAAAATTGGGCAATGCCCCCAAGCCCACTCGACAGCAAAAAGAACAGTCTGCTATGACAAAAGAGGAGTGGGGACAGTATTTTTCTTCTCATTGGAATTTCAATGGTATCAAGCAGATGGGGCATATAGCTATGTTCCCAGAAGAACTGCCCAAGAGACTGATTAAGATGTTCTCCTTTGTAGGAGAAACTGTATTCGATCCGTTTGCAGGTAGTGGAACAACATCACTTGCAGCAAAGAACCTTGGAAGAAATTCTATCGGCTATGAAATCAATAAAGATTTTGAACCCATTATTCGTGAAAAGTTAGGCGTAGACCAAATTAGATTAGATGATGATGCCAAGGTTATCTTCACAGAAGATGAGATTGGAAATGTTTCTTCTTTCGATCAACTCCCGTACATTTTCCATGATCCGCATCGTATGGACAAAAAGGTAGACATAAAGAAGCTTCAATTTGGTTCAAAGATTGATCAATCAGAAGCAAAGCGTGAAGATCTGTTTAGAGTGAAAAAAGTAATTGCTCCTGATAAAATTGAACTTAGCAACGGTCTTACTGTTCGTTTACTGGGAATCAAGATAAATCCATTATACCAAGAACAAGCAATTAGTTACTTACAAGCAAAATTTCAAAATCGAAAAGTTTTTTTGAAGTACGATACAGTTAAATACGACATTGAAAATAATCTCTTATGCTATGTATATCTTGACAACAAAACCTTTGTAAATAACCATTTGGTTCGGACAGGGTATGTTTATGTTGATACATCTTTCGACTATACCTGCCAAAAGAAATTCTTGAATTCGATTCCAAAGTAAAAAAACGGGCGGAGGTTCTTTACTCCGCCCACAAGCTTATTCTTCCACTTCTACAATCAATCCGGTCTTTGTCTTGGTATAATAAATCATTTTAACGGCAATCGTTTCGGATAAGCGTCCCATTGTCTTATATGTATCAGGTTTTACCGAATAAGGAACATTACCAACATATCCGTCAATGCCGATGGATTCTTCGTCTGGTGTCGCAAGTTGATAAGTCGTTCCTTTGCGTTCTGCAAGAGAAGCTAAAATTGCTTTCTGAACATACATCCCATTGAAAGTCTTAGCAATGACAAGATCTTCTACCCAATGCTCTACCATTTCACGATCAATAAGCGGAATGGCGTTGCGGAGATTCTGCACCTGTGCATAGATCTTGTATGTTGCCCTTTCGAAGGCATCGGGGTACCTTTCTACATACCATTTACGCCAATTCTCTATGGTGATTTCTTCGCCAGATGCCATGAACTCTGGAAACAGTTCAGACATCTGACCGACAACAACAGGACGAGTACCCTGTGCATTTTGATTTGCCCAGTTGATCAACTGAGAAGTATATTTTGGAAAACTAAATGAATTGCTTTCATTATAGTTTTGTATACTTTCGTTTTTCAATACATATTTCATTTTTTCCACCTCAAATAATTTTCATTAGCCATTTTTTGCGTTTTTCTTATGCCACTAATTCGCTTTTCATAATTGGTATTAAAATCTTCCATTTCTTCGTCTGTTTGGGCAATAAAATAGCCTTTGTTACATGAAATCAATGGTAATCCATACTCTTTTGCAGTGTCCCAGATAGCCTGTCTACTAACTGACTGCGTGTCCTCCATAGGAAAACCCATAGCATCGCTGATGCGTTTAGCTGTGATGGCATTTTTTCTGCCACGGTGCTCCATCAAAATATCTTTAATCTTTTCGCTCATCGTAAACCTCCAAAAACAGTTTATATGTTTCGATTTCAAGTGCATCGGCTATACGCTGAATATTTTCAAGAGATATGCTTCTGCGATAACACTCGATTGCACTGATATATGTTCTGTGAAGCCCACACTTTTCAGCGAAAGCCTCTTGAGAAAATCCCATTGCTTGTCGATAGTGCTTCACATTGGTTCCAAAAACTTTTACAATATCCATCTTTACAAACCTCCACAATATATGATATAATTTTGAATACAATAAATCTACATACAATAAGTATCGATACGATTTATATAGTTCCTATTACGAAAAGTTTCAATGGGTTGTAAAATGTTCTTTTGCGAAATATAGCATCACTGAATAAGATCCCGTTTGGATCAGAAATATGGAGCAGGCGCGGCGGAATTTTTCGCCCAGGCAATCACAGCCTTTTATCAAGATGCGGAAGCATGAGCAAAGAACAGGGAGAAAACTCCCTGTTTTTTATAGCTTATTTTCCAAAGCTACCCGCTTTCTATGTATAGTACACCTCTTTGATCGCAAGGATACGGTATCATATCCGGATGATTTGAAAAAAGCGAACAAATTTTCTTGTTTTGGTTGTCCTTTCCTTCAGATTTTCGTATAATGGATGGGAATGGAGGAGAGAATATGATTTCATTTGTAAAGGGTACTTTGGATGAAGTAATGGAAAATGCCGTTGTGGTAGAAGCCGCGGGAATTGGTTATGAGATCCGCGTTTCTTCTGCCCTCATTGGGAAACTGCCGTCAGTGGGAGAAACGGTGAAAATATATACATACTTACAGGTAAAGGAAGATGGAGTGGCATTATTTGGTTTTGCAGACCGCCAGGAACTGCAAATGTTCCACCGCCTCATTGGAGTAAGCAGTGTAGGACCGAAATACGCCTTAGCGATTCTTTCTGTTTTAACGCCGCAGGAAGTGGCGATGGCTGTGATTTCCGGGGATGTGAAGGCCATTACGGCAGCGCCTGGCGTAGGAGCAAAAACGGCACAGCGGATTATTTTAGAATTAAAGGATAAACTGCGCGGTGAAGATGCTGTCTTTGCACAGGCACCGGCGGGATGGACACCGCAGACAGAAAGTGGGCAAGGCGGTGCCATTTGGGAAGCGATTGATGCTATGACTGCCCTGGGATACAGCCGCAGCGAAGCGGCTCAAGCGGTAAAGGCGGCGGCGCAGGAAGATATGGATGTGGAAGCGATTTTGAAAGCCGCATTGAAAAAGATGGTATCATTCTAACGAAAGGAACGGAAATATGGATTTTTTGGGAGAAGAAAAACGGCTTTTAACGCCTTCCTTTCGGGAGGAAGATGCAGCCGGAGAAAAACTAAGACCCCAAGGGTTAGATAGTTATATTGGACAGAAAAAGGTGAAAGAAAACCTGCGGGTTTTTATGGATGCAGCGAAAAAGCGGGGAGAACCCCTGGATCATGTGCTGCTGTATGGTCCTCCCGGTTTGGGTAAAACCACATTGAGCAATATCATTGCCAATGAAATGGGGGTACATATCAAAACTACTTCTGGTCCTGCCATTGAAAGACCGGGGGATATGGCGGCTATTTTAAACAGCTTAAATGATGGGGATATTCTTTTTATCGACGAAATCCATCGCCTTAACCGCATGATTGAGGAAATCCTTTATCCCGCTATGGAGGACTTTGCCATTGATATTGTCATTGGGAAAGGGGCGGGCGCCCGTTCTGTCCGGCTGGATCTGCCTAAGTTTACCCTCATTGGCGCTACAACCCGTGTGGGACTTTTGACAGCGCCTTTGCGGGACCGGTTTGGGGTGGTGCACCGTTTAGAGCCATATGGTGTAAAGGATTTGTGCACCATTATCCAGCGCAGCGCCAATGTGCTGGATGTGGAGATCGCGCCGGCTGGCGCTCGGGAGATTGCACGCCGTTCCAGAGGCACACCACGTATTGCCAACCGTCTGCTCAAACGGGTACGTGATTTTGCGCAGGTGCGTTATGACGGCAGAATTACGGAAGAGGTAGCGGCTTTTGCGCTGGATCTGCTGGAAGTGGACAAGATGGGATTGGACAGCTTGGACCGGAAAATGCTCATGGCTATGATTGAAAAATTTAGCGGCAGACCGGTGGGGCTGGATACTTTAGCGGCTTCTATCAATGAAGAAACCGATACCATTGAGGATGTCTATGAGCCGTATCTGCTGCAATTAGGCTATATTGTACGTACCCCCAGAGGGCGAATGGTAACAGAACGAGGCTATGCCCACTTTGGGATTCCTTATCCTTATGGGAAAGATACAAAGGAGGGAGAAAAATGAAATTACCATTGGAAGAATGGATCGAAGAAGTAAAGGATGAACTGTGCTGCTATGAAGATGGCGAAAAACTGGCGGAAAACTGGGAAAAAGAAGTCCGCCAATGGCTTTTAGAAGGTCCGAGAAAAGATGTGGTACAGATCAAAGGCAAAACATATTTCAAGATCCAAGACGAAGATGAAATTTTTGAAATTGCAGACAGCTATCTGGATGCAGTAGAAGAAGGAAAAGTATCTGAGTATTGGAAGAAGTTTTAAAGGATGAAAAAAGACCCTCCTATGTGGTGAATGGGATCACATAGGAGGGTCTTTTATCATACTGCCCCGTAAGTTAGGAGAATATTGAGGGGTGAGGGGTTACGGGGCAGAGAAGGGGACATTACTTCAGAATGTCTGCAATGACATCATGAGGAATTTCAAATTCAGGGCTGCCTTGTGCACCAGCAGCTACTTCATATTTATCGAAGCAGATGACAATGTTGCCGGCATCGTTGATATAGAATTTGGGGTTCTCGCCAATGGTTTCGAAACCTGAACCAGGCAGGTCACCGCCGGGCAGCCAGAACATACCGTCTTCTTCCTGATTACGCCTTTCCATTTCGCCTGTGATGTAAGCGTCAATGGGAGTGGTGTAGTCTGCGCCATCTTGAAACAAATCTTTGAATTCTAACAGTTCGCCAGTTTTCTTATCGATGTTGTAGTAGGTATGTTTTACCCAGGAAGAACCAGATGCACCATAGAGGTAAACATCCAATGCCAGCATGTCTTCATTGTCTGTCTTAATGGTGTAGTTGTATTCAATACCTTCATGGAAGTTACCTTCACCGTATTCTGCTTCCAGTTCTTTAATGGAAGATTCGAAAGCAGCAATGACTTGCTGTGCTTCGTCTTTGAATTTTTCATTCAGTTCGTTTTCCAGTTCTTCGTCCAGCAGACCTTCGATCTGAGGAGTAACGACTTTTGCCTGATAATTGCCTTCATCGATTTCATAGCGGTTGAAGGTGAGAACTCTTACGATAGAGTCTACCACGGGGATTTCACTCATAGCGTAAGCCAGGCTAGGGCTGACATTTAAGCCCACTGTTAAAACACCTACGCAAGCAGCTGTTGCTGCAGTTTTTTTCCAAATGCTTCTTTTTGTATGTTCTTTCTTCATCATGTTCGCCAGCCTTTCTTTATATGCGTCATCCGCATGAATTTGGTTGTATTCTTCTTTTAGTTCATTCAAACGATCCGGATTCATTCTAATACCTCCTTATAATTCTACTTTTAGTAGGTTCAGCGCTTTATACAGCCTGGTTTTTACAGTATTTTCATTGATGCCCAACACATCTGCAACTTCTGGAATGGTCATATCTTCAAAGAAACGAAGCACCAGAATGGATTTGTATTTTGGATCTAGTACATCCAGCAAAGACTGAAGGTCCAGTTGGGAATAGTCATCTGTCACAACATCCAGTGACTCCATTTCTTCATCACTGAGATAGACAATCTTTTGTTGTCTTTTCAGATGTGTAAGAGCAGTATTGGAAATAATGCGGTAAAACCAGGGTTTAATTTTTTCAGGATCCCTTAATGTATGGATAGAACGCAGTGCTTTGATTACACTTTCATTGAGAATATCTTCTGCATCCTCTTTGTTTTTGGTATATGTATAAGCGAAGCGATATGCTGCGTCAATATTTTCGGTAATGTATTTTTCAAACATGTTTGCTTTATTCATGGAAGTTACCTCCTTCTATTAGCTAAGACTGAAAAGAGGGGTAAAAAGTTTTCTTTTTAGAAAAATTTTTTATAGAAATTTTTAGTAATGCCTATTTTACAGGAAAATACGGCTGTGAGAGATTTGAAAAAAGGATAAAAAACCTCCCGTCTGATTGGCAGGAGGTTTCAGAAATGGTTTATTTGGTATCCGTGGACTCTCCATCTTTATATTCCGTAGGCACAGAAAGCATTTGTGTTTTTTGTGCGTCACTGAGTGCAGAAAGATTGCGGAAAGCCGGTCTGGTATCATAATCATAGCGGCAGATAGCATGGAACTTACAATAGCTGCAAGGGGTGCCGCTGGAAGAAAGGACAGGAGCAGGAGTAATATCGCCGGAAAGCATAGCTTCTCCTAAATCCGCTGTCTTTTTTACTGCGTAGCGCAGCAATGCACGAAATTCCGTTTCTTCTAAAGCGGAAGAACGGGCGGAAATGGTGCCTTTGCTGGTAAAGCTCACTGGAATGATGACACTGTTTGCGGGACGGAAGGAACCATCCTCTGCCCGAAAGGCGTGATCCATGCTCATTAACACATCTTCCTGCTGTAAAACCACACCGCTCATTTCCATTTGGGCATAAAGTGCATCTGCAATTTTTTCTGGTGCTGTTTCTTCTTCCAATGTAATGGACGGATCTTGAATCCGGAAGTAAAAAACACCGCCGGGAGCTGTTTTTGCCTGCGGGAAATAAGATAAATAGGCATCCAGATAAATAAGCAGCTGCAATTGCAGACCATAGTAAACATCCCGCAAAGAAAAGGATTTTGTGCCGGATTTATAGTCAATGATTTTTACATATCGTCTGCCGTCTTTTTCCAGTAAGTCCACTCGGTCAATTTTACCGCTGAGCACCAGTTCTTTCCCATCTGCCAACTCAATTCGAATGGGCGGCAGGCTGTCTGCGGGTCCAAAGGCAATCTCTGAGCCTTCCGGTAGGAATTCTCCGCTTTGCACATGGCGTACCAAAGCCCATGCCGCACGGGATGAAACTTTTTTCAGGCGTTCAATTAAATACCGGTTTGCAGCTGTTTCCAGTAAAACATTCTGTCCAATGGAAGGAGCGGCTGCGTCTACTGCTGCATAAATGCGCTCTGTGGTTTCCTGCTGGGAGAGGGTTGTCCAGTTTTTTCCCTCTCCTTCCAAGGTGTTGGCAAATAATTCCAGCACTTGATGAAAGAGAATGCCTAAATCCGGTGTTTGCAGACGATATAATTTTCTCTCTTTGGCTTTCAGCCCGTACTCTGCAAAAAAGGCAAAAGGACAGGCGGCATATCGTTCCAAACGGGAAACCGCAGAATAAACAGAATTGCCATAAAGGGCATGTACGGTTTTGGAAGAAAGATAGCTGCGCTGGGGCTTTGCGGTATTACCGGAAAGAATCAATGCTAAACGCTGCCGGAAGGAAGTGTCTTCTCCGGCAAAGAAGCGGTAAATCTCCCAATAAAGGGGTGTCAGAGATTCTTTTTGGGAAAGAGACTGGCTTATATAATGCAGTGCGGCCGCTTTGCTCATACGTACTGGATCAGCAGCGGGCAGGGGCTGGGTGCGCAGTGTAGGAAACATCCGCTTTAATTGGTCAATCAAAGAAGAAGGAAACAAGGCTTTTCCCTGGGTATCTGCCTCTGCATAGGTTAAAATGAGCCGCTGGGAAGGTTTGGTAAGGGCGCGATAAATCAGGTATCGCTCTTCAAATAACCGGCTGCGGCTATTGGGCGCCAGATGTGTCCCCTCCTGCGCCAATACATCCCGCTCCAAATCTGTCAGTATCCCGCCGTCGGCAGGCGGTGCGGGTAAAATACCTTCGTTGACGCCTAATACAAATAGTACTTTGATTTCCGGCAGACGGCTTCGTTCCAGATCGCCTACGATTAAACAGTCTACCGTAGGAGGAATGATGCCTAATTTGCTTTGGGTCAGTCCAGCTTCTAAAATCTTGGAAAACTCTCCCGGGGTTACTTTTGCCTGCCCTAAAATGTGGGATAGTTTTTCCGTCAGATCCATTAAAATCTGCCATACTTGCCGATGAACCCGGGCGGTTTCCGGCTGTCCGTCCGCTTCTGCCTGAAGCACCATGTTTTCCAGCGTTTCCGGTACGCCTAGTAAGGATAAATGGTGCAGCAGCTGCTTTACCTGATGGCGGATGGTATAAGTTTTATTCTTCTGCATGGCAAGAACAGGCGTGAAAGGCGCCATCACTTGCTGGCGTAAAGCATTGATTTTTTCCCGTTCTGCCCGGTCCGTTTCTTTGCTTAGGTCTAAGCCAAATGTCCAGTCATCCAGCTTCCATTTTTTTCCTTTAATGCCATAAGCCAGTACATAGTTTTCCAACCGGTCCAAATCTTCTCTTTCAATAGGCACCATACCGCTTTTCAGATAGGAAAACATGCCTTCATAACGGAAATCAAAGGAAAGAATATCTAAATAGCCGCAAACCAAATGCACCAAAGGATGGGAAGCAATGGAACGCTTTGCATCCAAAAAGCAAGGAATGTCATATTCCCGGAAAATCGTTTGCAGGCTTTTTTCATAGATAGAAAGACCATTGGTCAAAATGGCAATGTCCCGGTAGCGCAGCCCGTTTCTGACCAATTCTGTAATTTTACCTGCCACAAAGTGCAGCTCTGCCCGGCGCGTGGGTGCTGCGTAAAGAGAAAGGGTATTTTCCGGAATTTCTCCGGCAAATCCACCGGAGCGGTGGGAAAAAAAGCGCTGTTCCAAAGAAGAAAGGACAGCGGAATCGGTGCGCCGGTTTTCGGTCAGGGACAGGGGCGTTTCCACTGGAATACCCATAGACTGGGCAAGATCGCGCAGCTTGACCATGGTATGCCAAGGTTCGTAAAAAGGAGTACTCATGGACATGGCGCTTTGACTGCTGTAATAACTGTCCCGGTCCATGGTCAGGGTAACGGTCAACTGGTCGCTTATGCGTAATAGCTGGGTTAATACGGTATATTCTAAAGGCGTAAACCCATAAAATCCGTCCATCCAAATGGAAAAGCCTTTTTCTTCTGGCATAGTCTCCAATTTTTTCGCCAATAATCCCAGTGTTTCATCAGAGGAGATATAGTCCTGGTCTAAATAGGCCAAATATTTGCGGTACAACAAGGCTAAATCCTGTAATTTACCCCGCATAACGGGGGAAAGGCTTTCCTGCTGCGCACGTTCTTCTAACTCCTCCGGCGCAATGCAGTAGTGAAAAAATTCACTGATGAGTCCGCTCAGCTCTTCTACAAAACCTGTTTTATCAGCGGCAGTTTCGTAGTATTGCAGATTTTGTTTTTCTTCTAATAACAGCCGCCGTAATACCATGCTTTTTCCCGTATCTCCCAACAAAAAAGCATCCTGTCCCTTTCCCACATGTAATTGATGGGCCAGTCTGCCAAAGGAGAGCACTTCTGCGGATAAAAGACCATTGCCCTGCAAATAACCGCATAAGAGACGTTCTGCTTCAGAAGTAAATTGTTCCGGCACCAGAAAAAGACAGCGTCCGGCATCTTGTTTTTTTGCGATTTCCTCCAGACAGGCATGGGTTTTGCCGCTGCCTGCCCTGCCGATAATGAAGCGAAGAGACATCACCCTTCCTCCTTTCCAGATAAGATTTAACAATCTCTTTGTTTCATGATACAAAAATCAGTCTTTTTTTGCAAGGTAAAAAAACCCAGCGTCTAAAGATGAATCTTCTTTCATATAGTGACAGTAAAACGGGATAACAAAGTGAGGAAGATGTATGAAAGGAACGCGATTTTTAGTGGTACGGCTGAAAGAAGTGATTCGGACAGCAATTTTTGCAGTGTTAGGTCTCATCATTCTTTTTGGTCTCATTCATTTCTTTTTAGGGGTAAAGGAGCAAAGCAGCAGTTCTATTTACCGCAATGGTACGTATTATGGCAGTCTTACCGTAGGAAACGAAGGTGCATTGGTGGCAGTTACTGTAGAAAAAGGACAGATTAGCCAAGTGTCTTTGGAAGAACAAAGCACAGGATTTTCTCTGTTTTACCCGCAGGTAGAAAAGGCTGCACAAAATATTGGCCAACAAGTGGTGAAACAGCAAAACGCCAATGTGGAGCTGGATCAAAAGTACATCTATTCTTCTGCAAAAGCCTTGGGGGCAGTGCGGGAAGGCGTACAGCAGGCGATGAAGTAAGATGCCCTCTCCTTTCTATTTCCAATAAAATGAAAATTCTTACAAATTTCTGATGATTTTTGGATTGAATTGCAGTTCTTATAGAAAAATGATATAATTTTGACATAAAACAAATTTTATAAGATACTGTTGAATCACGTAGGAGGGATTTGTATGAGAAGAATTACAGCAGTATTACTTTCTATTGTAATGTGCATCGGCGTACTTTCCGGCTGCAGCGGCGCGGAAGTAGGGTATCTGGATATTTCCAGAAAAATGATGCAGGCAGATGGCATGTCTTTTGACGCAGATGTAGAGATGAATGTAGATCTGGATGTATTGAAGGCTGCTATTACTGATTTTGCAGTAGAATATATGGGCGTGACAGAAGAATCTCTGACAGAACTGGATGGTCTTACCGGTAAAAAGACAGTTACTATGCATTTTTCCGGCAAAGAAGACATTCAGAATCTGGATGTTTATATGAAGACATCCGTTACAGTAGATGGCAAGACTTATGATCTGGGTGAAATGATCTATGGACCGAAACTGGGCATGTATGTTTCCAAAGAAGCCCTGCTCAATGGTGCGAGACTGGTAGCCCTGCTGGATGGAAAAGAAAACGCATACGATGATGATCTCTTCTATACCAGACTGCAAAATGCGTTCATGGATGAAACATATATCCGTATCCTGTCCGAAGACGATATGGTAGGCACTGTGCCTGAAGACATGACCGCACTGTATGACAGCATGATTGAATTTTTGCTGGATGGATTTGATGGTTTTACCACCGATGGCATGATTATGAAGACCGGCAGCAATACGTACCGCTTGAAAGCCAACGCGAAAGAATATGTAGAATTGGGCATCAAGGCGACAGAGTATATTGCCAATAATCTGGAAAAGGTGTGTGATGCACTGGAAGTTTTCCTGACAGATTATAAGCAGTACTGCACCGCAGAAGAAGCAGAAGCACTGGAATATGTGATTGTACGTTTGCAGAGTGTAAAGGGTAACCAGGAAGAACATAAAGAAGAAATTATGACTGCCCTGGAAGAAATGAAAGACATTCTGGAAAATGATCCTGATGCGAAGAAACTGATGGATTTACTGGAAGGTCTTGTACTGGAAGCAAGCATTACGGATAATGGAGATACTTTCCGAGAAACAGAGGACCTTACTTTCCAGTATCAGGGAAAAGAAATGTTTGCGCTGCATTTGACAGACTATATAAAGCTGGCGGCAGTTACGGTAGATGTTCCTTCCGACTGCTTGACACTGGAAGAGACGGATGCGCTGTACCAGCAGGTAGAAAATAGCGTAAATCCTGTAACATCCGCTTCTATTACTTATGCAAAGGATGCTGCGGAAGATCCTACTGCTACCATTGATTTCCTGCATGAAACAGAACTGCTTTTTGGCGGCAGCGATTTGGATTTCAGCAACTTTATCATTGAGGATGGCAGAATTTATCTGCCTTTGCGGATGATCTGCGACGGTATGGATGAGACAGTACGTTGGGATAGTGCTGCAAAGCAGGCTTACGTTGTGCAGGAAGTGGACGGTACAACAAAGGAAACTCCCATGAGCGGTCTGATTTATGAGAACAGAACTTATGTAAAGATTAGAGATTTTGAAGCTTTGGGTTATACGGTAGATTTTGACAGCCAGAGTGATCCTTACTATAATTTTGTTACTTTGACAAAGTAATGTGTATCGTATTTTACGAAATAAAAAGCCCGCAGGTAATTCCTTTCCAAAGGAACCTGCGGGTTCTTTTTTATTGTTTGAAAGAAGTGCGTGCTTTTAAATTTTCCCAAAAGGCATATGGAATCCGGAGGGAGCCAAATCCCCGCCCCAGAGCAATATCCGGTTTATTGGCGCCATGAAAATCACTGCCGCCGGAAGGAAGAAGATGATATTTTTCTGCCAAGGCAGTCATGCTTTTTTCCTCCGGAACAGTGTAGGTGCTATACTTGCATTCCATACCATCCAAACCGTAAGGCAAGAGCTCTTTTTCCAGCATTTCTTCCAGCTGTGCCAGATTCAGACCGTATAATGTGGGATGGGCTAAAATCGCTGCACCGCCGGTTTCATGAATGGTGGAGACGGCAGAAGCAGGGGACATATACTTCCGGGGGACATAGATGGCGCCTTGCGCGCCTAAATATTTGGCAAACGCTTCTTCCTTGGTGCGGACATATCCTTTTTTCCGTAATACATTGGCATAGTGCGCGCGGGTAATAATTTTCCCGCCGGCTTCATTTGCCACATCCTCCAGGGAAAGATCCAGACCCAGCTGCTGCGCGCGCTGGATCATTGCCAGATTTCGTTCTTCTCTGCTGCTGACAATGGTGTTGATGACTTCTCTCCAAATAGGAGCGGCAGGGTCAAAACCTAATCCCACAATATGAATTTCCACGCCTTGCGGCTGATTGACCCAGGCGGCGAATTCAATGCCAGGGATAGTTTCCAGCCCGATTTTTTCACCGGCTTTTTGAAAAGCCGCTAAGCCGTCTAAGGTGTCATGGTCGGTTAAAGCCAGCGCACTCAGTCCGGCATCCTTTGCCAGTAATGCTAAATCTTCTGCTCTTACGGTACCGTCAGAAGCGGTACTGTGGCAATGTAAATCTACAATGCGGTATTCCATTTGTCATACCTTCTTTCCAATTCTTTTTCATTCCCTGTACTAAGTGTACCTCTTTTTTCATAAATATGGCAATAGAAAAGTTTTTCATCACAGAAAGGTGTTGGATATATGAAAAAGTTTTGGAAGAAAAAGAATATCAGTGCCCGGGAAAAAAGTCATTCCAATGGGAAGGCGCTGGCAATGGTAGAATCCATGGCAGTCGCTTTTGCCATTACCTGCATTTTGTTTTTGGTTTGCGGGATTTTGCTTACATATACTTTCTTTTCGGAGGCGGCAGTACCTACCTTTTCTTTAGCAACAACTGCTTTTTCTGCCGCGGTAGCCGGCTTTGACTGGGCAAAGAGCGCAGAAAAGAAAGGACTGCTCCATGGCTTATTGGCCGGGCTGATTTATGGTGTGCTGTTATTGACCATATTAGGGGTATTGCGTGGCGGCTTGGAATTATCCAGTGCTGTTATTCTTCCTGTCGCTTTGGCAGGCGGCGGCATCGGCGGTGTTTTAGGCATTAATTTAAAACGCTCATAAGATCAGAATCTTTTTTCAGGAATGCAGGACAAAACGCCTTCTTTTTGCTATACTGAAACAAGAAACGTAGCGCAAAAGGAGGGAGCACTTTTGAAACGCTGGCTCTTGAAACGTAATTATCAAAATTTATCCAAAATGGCACAAGTGTTAGGTGTGCGGGAAGCGACGGCTTGCGTATTGGCCAATCGCGGCATCCATTCCTCGCTGCAGGCACAGCAGTTTTTGCAGGGGGGCTTTCTGCCGGGAAACGCAAGCTTAATGAAGGATTTTGAGAAAGGAATACAGCTCATCGCGCAGGCAATCCGGGAACAAAAGAAAATCGTTGTATACGGCGACTATGATGTGGATGGTGTGATGAGCAGTACCATCCTGTATCGCACCATCCGGCTGTTAGGCGGCAATGTAACTACTTATGTGCCCCATCGCCAGAAGGAAGGATATGGGCTGAATGAAAAAGCGGTAGAAACACTGGCACAAGAACATACAGAGGTATTATTTACCTGTGATAACGGCATTGCCGCTGCACGGGAAGTGGCATTGGCGAAAGAAAAGGGCATGACAGTAGTGGTGCTGGACCACCATGAGCCGCCTTTTGAGGAAGGCGCCGGGGGAGAAAAAAGGGATATTTTACCAGAAGCCGATGCGGTCATTGATCCCAAACAAAAGCATTGCGCCTATCCTTTTTCCTCCCTGTGCGCTGCTGGCATTGCCTATCGTTTTGCTGTGGCATTGCTGGAAACTTTTGGGGAAATGGATCAAAAAGAGCGGAAACAGCTGATGACCTTTGCCGCTATTGCTACGGTTTGTGATATCGTGGATTTATTGGGAGAAAACCGGGAAATGGTACGCTGCGGCATTCACTTGCTGGAACAGACAGAAAATCTGGGACTGCAGATGCTCATAGAAGAAACCGGCTTGGCAGAGAAAAAACTAACGGAGTATCACATGGGCTTTATCATAGGTCCCTGTATCAATGCCACAGGAAGACTGGAAAGCGCGGCTGCCGCGGTGGAGCTGTTTTGTACGGAAGATCCTCAAAAGGCAAGAGCTGATGCCAAAGAGCTGGTAGAGCTGAATGCAGAACGAAAGCAGATGACGGCACAAGCCGCAGAAAGAGCCATTTTACAGGCGGAAGAGGGCATTTATGCAGAGGACCGGGTGTTGGTGCTGTATGATCCGGAAATCCATGAGAGTATAGCAGGAATTGTAGCTGGTCGGGTAAAGGATAGATTATACCGTCCTACCTTGATGATTACCAATGCGGAAGACGGTGCAAAAGGATCTGCCCGCAGCATTGAGGGCTATGATATATTTCAAGAGCTGTCAAAGTGCAAAGATTTGTTTACCCGCTTTGGCGGACATGCTATGGCAGCAGGTTTTTCTTTGCCGGTGGAAAACATTGGACCCTTAAGGGAACGCCTTAATGCCGCCTGCACTTTAACAAAATTGGAGTTAATGCCGGTATTGCGCATTGAAAAAGAATTATCCTTTTCCGAAATTGATCTAAAATTGGCGATGGAGTTGAAAGCGTTGGCACCCTTTGGAAAAGGGAATCCAGTACCACTGTTTGGCTCCAAAAATATCCTGGTGGAGCGGTTTGATTTTATTGGTGCATCGGGAGATATTCTGCGCATGACATTGCGGGAAGAGCAAAGCGGCACATTCTTATCTGCCATTCGGTTTGATGGAAAAGAGGACTTTCTTTTGCGATTAAAAGAATTGTATTCACCGGAGAATTATGATAAAATAATGATGTCTGGCAAAGTTCCTATGCCCATGGACTTTGTTTACAGCATTGATGTGAACACTTATAACGGCAGGAACTCCGTCCAGCTGATGCTTAAGGATTTCAGATGGAGTAAGTAGGGAGGAAGTACAAAAATGAACAAAGTACAGGAAAAATTGGACAAGAAGATCAGAACGATCCAGGATTTCCCTGTAGAAGGCGTGCTTTTTCGGGATATTACCACGCTTTTGAAGGATGCAGAAGGCTTGCATGATGCCGTTGATCAGATGCAGCATTTGATTGGTGAGAAGAAATTCGATCTGGTAGTAGGCCCTGAGTCCAGAGGATTCATTTTTGGCATGCCTCTGGCTTACAACTTGAGAAAAGGCTTTGTATTGATCCGCAAACAGGGAAAACTGCCGGCTGCGGTGTATAGCAGGGAATATGCTTTGGAGTATGGTACGGCTGCTATTGAAATCCATCAGGATGCGGTTCAGAGAGGACAGAAAGTAATTATTGTGGATGATCTGTTGGCAACAGGCGGCACTGCAAAGGCAATGGTTGATTTGCTGGAAGATGCCGGCGCTGAAGTAGTCGGCCTGTACTTCCTCATTGAGCTGAAAGATCTGGGCGGCAGAAATAAACTGGATGGCTATCCGGTATACAGCGTTTTACAATATTGATAAAAAAGCCTGTGGGAAAATCTTCCCTCAGGCTTTTTCTTGTTTCGCAAATCATTCAGAAATGATCTTACTAGCTTATTTGCGCGGATCTTTTTTGTATTTAGATTACGGTATAACCACCATCTACAGCAATGTTTTGACCATTGACATAGCTGCTGGCAGGAGATGCCAAGAATAATGCGCAGGTGTCCAGTTCGCCTTCTCTGCCGTAACGACCGATGGGAATAGCACCCTTTGCGTATGTTTGGAACCAGTCTGTTTCCAAGGTATCTTTTGTCAGAGGTGTCCAGAAATAACCGGGGCAGATAGAATTTACGGTAATACCTTCTTTTCCCCATTCCGCTGCCAGCGCGCGGGTCAGGTTTACAACACCGCCTTTTGCTGCATGGTAAGGCGCACAAGTGGCAGCCATGTTACCGACCAGACCATACATGGAAGCAATGTTAATGATACGGCCATAATGTGCTTTCATCATTTCTTTCGCAAACTCTCTGGCACAAAGGAAGGAGCCAAACAGGTCGATCTTCAGTTCATTATTAAACTGCTCATCGGTGATATCTACAGCAGGAGCTACTGCGCCGGTACCAGCATTGTTTACTAAAATATCTACTCTGCCAAAAGTTTCCATGGTTTTTGCAACGGCAGACTTTACCCGTTCTGTGTCGGTAATGTCACATGCATAGGGCAGTACTTTCACGCCAAATTCTTTTTCAATGGCAGATGCGTTTTCTTCCAATAAGTTCTGTCTTCTGGCAAGGAGCACCAGATTTGCACCTTGGCTGGCAAATGCTTTTGCCATTTGCAGACCCAACCCAGTAGAAGCGCCTGTTACCACAGCTACTTGACCAGTTAAATCAAAATAATTCTTCATGTTCCATCTTCCTCCTTTAATATTTTGTAATCATCCCATATCCAGTTTTTTCCATTTTTCCCAAAGAAATAAAATGATAAGGAAAGTGTATCATGGCGATTGAAAAATCGTCAAGTAATATGGAACAATTTCTTTGTAAGTTTTGCCGGTATTTTATATACAATTCACAGAAAAACATTTCTTTTCAAGTATGCAGCTTAAGAACATAACGATAGCTGGAATCCTTAGGAGAGGAAGAATTCCAGCTATTTCTTTTTCATTTGGAATGTTTTCTTTTGAAAGACGACCGTCACAATGATCCCTTAAGAAATGGCAGAAAAAGAAAAGGATACTTTCTTAAGTGGAACCTGCTTTTGGAACAATCTTTTTGTATCAATCTCGTTTGATCAGCGCTAAAGAAATCATCAGTGCATGATCGATTTGCTGCATGATGGCGCAGTCCAGCCGGCAGACTTTTTCCCGCAGTCTCCGCTTGTCGATGGTGCGCAGCTGTTCCAGCAGTACAATGGAATCTTTGGGTAATGCGTAATGCTCCGCCAGCAATGAAATATGGGTAGGCAGTTTTGCCTTATTCATGCGGGATGTAATGGCTGCGCAGATAACGGTAGGGCTGTATTGATTGCCGGTATCGTTTTGTATGATGAGAACCGGACGAACACCGCCTTGTTCGCTGCCCACTACTGGACTGAGATCTGCAAAATAAATATCACCGCGTCTTACAATCATAACCACTGCCTCCTATGACAAAAAGAATGAAACGGCTGGCGAAAGAAGTGGATATGTAGCCAACCGGCTGAATTCTGATAGGAGTATGTACCGAAAATCAAAGTTTTATACCGCAAGGAAAGGGGCTTTTATTCCGGAATGGTAAACAGCGCATCATCTAACGTAGGATTATAGACAAAATCACTGTAATCCAGACAGAAAGTTTCCGTGCCGTCTTCCCCGTAAATACATAAGCGAACAGGTAACAGTGTTTCTGTGTCTACCCAAAGTTTTTCCGTAGCTAACGCTTCGTTTGCTTCTGGAATAATGGCTTCCAAGACAACGCATTTGCTTTCATCCAGCGCGGCGGTTTCTACGGAAACATCCTGCGAGCTGAGATAGTTTTCGTAGAATTGCCCTAAAAATAATTCGTTGCGCATTTTATTTTCCGGAACATTCTGAATCACAGGCTGTTTTACATTGGGATTGTATTGTGCGATCTTTTCGCCATCAAAAACGGTATAATTGCCGGCAGCGGTTTCAGGGGCTGTAATTTCCAGACGATAAGCGCCGTCTTCTCGGAAGTACTGTTTTGTTTCGTATACGGCTTGCCCTTTGGGAGTGGCACGTGTCATTGTGGCACTGCAAGAATAGCTGTGCATGTCGGCCAGCTGTTGAGAAACCCGTTCCATATCACTGGCTTGCTGTCCGCAAGCGGATAAACAGAGGGTAAGACAAAGTAAAAGAAATGGTTTTTTCATGATGGTCAATGCCTCCAGTTCAAATGGTTTGCTTCATATTTATGAAAAAAAGAAATTGTCCTATTCCCTTTCTCATATATTTTGGGAAGATATTGCAAAACGGGCTGGGAAAGCTTATACTGAAATTGTCTGAACTTGCTCGAAAGAACTGAAATTAGTAACCATGCAAAGGGGGATAAATCAAATGAGTGAAAAGAAAAAAATCATTCTGGATGTGGACACTGGTACAGATGATGCAGTGGCAATTATGACTGCTTATTTGGAACCGGAGATTGATCTGTTGGCAGTTTGTACCGTAGCTGGCAATAAACCGCTTTATAATACAACGGAAAATACCCTGCGTGTCAGAGACGTATTGCAGGCAGATTTCCCCATTTACCGTGGCTGCGAAACTTCTATGGTAAGCACCCTGCTGCCTTCTCGCCATGCTGTGATTCATGGCACCAGAACAAAGGTAGAAGGCATGAAAGAAGATGTAAATATGCACACGGACTTTTTGGACCTGCCTGCTTCTAAAGGCGAGGTAGAAAAGGAAAATGCCGTATTTTTCTATGTAAAGACATTGATGGAGAGCGATGGAGACATTACCATTGTGCCGGTTGGTCCTATGACAAACCTGGCAATGGCAATGCGGGTGGAACCGAAAATCTGCAGCAAGATTAAAGAAATCGTGCTGATGGGCGGCGGTTATAACCGCACCAATACTTCTTCCGCCGCAGAGTTTAATATTTGGTTTGACCCGGAAGCGGCACAGATTGTAATGGAAAGCGGCGTACCCATTCGCATGGTGCCTCTGGACGCTACCCACCAGGCTTGCATCAATACCGATGAGGTGAAGAAGCTGCAGGCAATGGGCAATCCCAGCGCGGCAGCAGCGGCTTCCTTCATTGCGCACCGTATTTTTGCCTATAGCCAGCTGCAGCCTATGGAACGGCTGGACTCTGCACCGGTCCATGATGCGTTGGCTGTTTGTGCCGTAGCACATCCGCAAGTGCTGAAAGATGTGCGCCTCAGCCGTGTGGATATTGATATTTCCGGCGGCTTTGCAGATGGCCAGACCATTCTGGATCCCAGAACTTTCACCGATAAGCCTCGTAATGTAAACTTTGCATTTGGCGCAGACCGTGATTTCTTTGCAGACTGGATGCTGAACCTGCTGGCAACAGCGGCAAAATAAAAAAATGAAACAGAGCGATGCCTCAATGGCATCGCTTTTTTATGCCTGAACCTATTTTAAAATTCTTTGTTCTTGGGAGTTGAACCAGCGGTGTGGGAAATCGTCGATAGAAAAGGGCAATCTGCCAATTGTTTTTGTATGGCAATCTGGTATACTAAAAACAGTGAATCGTTCCGACGCAAGGAACAAAAAAGGTCGAAAGGGCGGTAAAAGACCATGGAAATGATTAATTGGAAAGATTTGTTGTATCCTTATCAGCAGACGATGGATGAACTTTTGATAAAGTTTCGTAATTTGGATGCGGAGTATCGCTATTTGGGTTTATATTCTCCCATCGATGGCGTAACAGGACGGGTAAAATCCATTACCAGTATTTTGGAGAAAGCCAACCGTAAGCAGATACCGGCAGATAGAATTGCGGAAGAAATTGAGGATATTGCGGGACTGCGGATTCTCTGCCAGTTTACGGAGGATATCCCCAAAGTGGTGGAAATGATCCGCCGCAGAAAAGATATGCGGGTGGTAGAAGAACGGGACTATGTACATCATCATAAAGAAAGCGGTTACCGTAGTTATCATATGATTATCCGGTATCCCCTGCAGACAGCACTGGGTTTTAAGGAAATCCCGGCAGAAATTCAAATCCGTACCAATGCCATGAATTTCTGGGCGGCAGCGGAACATTCCCTGCGCTATAAATATAGCGGCAATGTGCCTAAAGCATTGCAGGAACGGCTCATTAACTGTGCGGAAGCGGCAAATAGACTGGATGAGGAGATGTCTACCATCCGGGAGGAAATTACCAATGCTACCCGGGAAAACCAGATCAAAGAAGGTTTGGTTTCCAATATTTTGGATAAGCTGCATATTCTTTATTTCCGGGAAAATATGGAAGAAGCGGAGCAGATGAATGAAGAATTTATCCGCCTGTGGAATGAGGATAATTTGGAAGGGATGAAAGCCCTCAATGATAAATTAAATGTGCTGGCGGAGACATTCCGTCTTTGAGGAAAGGAGGGGGACCATGGCTCTGTACGCATTGGCAGATCTGCATTTTGGATTTGCGGTGGAAAAGCCTATGGATCTATTTGGTCCCCAGTGGGCAAATCATAGTGAAAAAATCATTGCGCACTGGAAAGAAATGATTACAGAGGAAGATATGGTATTGCTGCCGGGAGATATTTCCTGGGGCATGCGGCTGGAAGATGCGGCAGCAGACCTGGATATCCTGGCACAATTGCCGGGCAAAAAGGTGATTTTAGAGGGAAATCATGACTATTGGTGGAAGTCCTCCTCCCAGCTGCGGTATCGTTATCCCAATATGATATTTTTGAAAAATGATACTGCCCGCTGGGGGGATTTGTTCCTATGCGGCAGCCGGGGCTGGCTGTGTCCCAATTCTAAAAATTTTACGCCCAGGGATGAAAAAATTTACCGCAGAGAGGAAAAACGGCTTCAGCTGTCTTTGGACGCGGCTATGCGGCAAGGGGCGAAAGAAATCCTGGTGATGCTCCATTTTCCGCCGATGAATGAAGCATGGGAGCCGTCATTATTTACAGAATTGATGGCACACTATCCGGTGACGGAAGTGGTTTATGGGCATTTACATGGCAAGGCAAGCCATCGCACCGCTTTTCAAGGGGAAAGAGATGGCATCCGCTATCAGCTGGTATCTGCGGATTACCTGGATTTTTGCCCGAAAAAAATACGAGAGCAATCAAAAACGCTGTAGTAAACCACTACAGCGTTTTTGATAGAAAAATTTAACTTTCGCCCCGCATTTTTTTGATTAAGCCCATTTTCAGGTCATATAACTTCTGGGAAAGGTCTACCGGCAGTGTGTGTGGATAACGCAGTCTGCGGTATTCATCCCAAAGGGAATTTTGCTCTTTCTGGCAGTAATCCCGGATTTCCATCACAGAGGGAGACTGATAAACGCACGTTCCGTCTACAAAAACAGGGACCAATAATTCCCGTACCGTATAGCTGTCCGGCGCCAAAGTCATCTGTTTCCAAGTGGCTTCCGGGTCAAACAAAAACAGTTCTTTGTGGGTATCAATGGTTTCTTCTTCCAAAGCAATCAGATCAGCCTTTACCTTTCCGCTTTCTTTGTCATAGATACGGAATACTTTTTTGATACCGGGATTGGTGATTTTTTCCGGATTGTCAGAAAGCTTGATTTTCGGCTCAAAGGTACCATCGCCTCTATCTTCTGCGGACATTTTATAAACGCCGCCAAAAGAAGGACAGTCACTGCATGTAATCATTTTGGTGCCAATTCCCCATTGAGCGATGGCGGCACCTTGGTTTTTCAGGGATTGCACCAGAAATTCATCCAGATCACTGGAAGCACTGATGACCGCATCGGGATATCCTGCTTCATCCAGCATAGCTCTGGCACGCTTGGAAAGATATGCCAAGTCGCCGCTGTCTAAGCGAATCCCATAGTTTTTCAGCTGGATACCGGCAGCCTTCATTTCATCAAAAACCTGAATGGCATGGGGTACGCCACTTTTCAGTGTGTCATAGGTATCTACTAATAAACAGCATGCATCAGGAAACAGTCTGGCGTATTCCCGAAATGCGGTCAGTTCATCAGGAAAACTCATGACCCAGCTGTGGGCATGGGTACCGCGGACAGGTACGTCAAAGAGCTTGCCAGTTAATACATTGCTGGTGGCGGCACAACCGCCGATCATGGCGGCTCTGGCGCCTAACGTACCAGCGTCGGGACCTTGGGCACGTCTCAGACCAAACTCCAGTACAGGATCGCCTTGAGCTGCCCAGCAAACACGGGATGCTTTCGTGGCAATGAGGCTTTGATGGTTGATGATGGTCAATAACGCTGTTTCCACCAGCTGCGCTTCAATGACAGGCGCTTTTACCCGCACCAGAGGTTCTTTGGGGAAAACCACAGTGCCTTCCGGAATGGCATAAATTTCTCCGTGGAAGGAAAAATCCTTTAAATACGCAAGAAATTTTTCCTGGAAAATCCCTAAGGAACGAAGATAATCCAAATCACTTTCAGAAAAATGCAGGTTCTTGATATACTCGATGGCTTGCTGTAAACCTGCCGTGATGGCGAATCCGTTTTCACAGGGATTCTGCCGGTAGAACAGGTCAAAGACCACTTCTTTTTGATGGATACCGCTGTCTAAATAGCCCTGCATCATCGTCAGCTGGTATAGATCCGTCAGAAGGGTCAGGTTTTCTTTATCCATGAAAATAACCTCCTTTTTTCATAAAATGTATCTATACAGTGTTGCAAATTCCATTTTCATATGCTTTGTAGTGGGTTTTTATTATACGCTTCTTTCCAGGAAAAAGCAAATACATCCCACATATAGTTTCTTTAGAGGAAAAGTTTCTGCGGAATAAGAAAAAAGCCTTTACAAACATATTTTCCTCTTGTATAATGGGCGGGTAAAGAAAGATGAAACGCAATGACGGAGACAGTAGACCTTGTAAAAATGGCTGCAGAGAGTCGGGACAATTTGGTGTGAGCCCGGCGCCAGGACAAGTGTGGAAGATCCCTCCCGAGCGGCAGATCAAAAGGCAGTTTTGGCTTAGTAGAATCTGACGATACCCCTTCGTTACAGGAGAAGCGCCATGATGGTGGTGCTGCTAAGGTGGATAAGTATTTGGGGCTTATCAATTCAGGTGGTAACGCGGTTCTTTCGTCCTGTAGTGGATGGAAGGACTTTTTTTATTGGTTTCATTTTTCGCGGATTGTGCAGAAAAGAAAAAGAATTGAAGGAGGATTTTTTTCATGTATGACAAAGTCTCAAGCAATATGAACTTCGTCGAAAGAGAAGGAAAAGTTGAGAAGTTCTGGAAAGACAACGATATTTTTGAAAAGAGTATTAAAGCAAGAGAAGGCGCACCAGTATTTACATTCTATGATGGCCCTCCTACCGCAAATGGTAAACCCCACATCGGTCATGTGCTGACCCGTGTAATTAAAGATATGATCCCTCGTTATCGTACCATGAAGGGTTATATGGTTCCCCGTAAGGCTGGTTGGGATACCCACGGTCTGCCGGTAGAGCTGGAAGTAGAAAAAATGCTGGGCTTGGATGGTAAGGAGCAGATTGAAGAATACGGCATGGAGCCTTTTATCCAGAAATGCAAGGAAAGTGTTTGGAAATATAAGGGTATGTGGGAAGATTTCTCCAGTACGGTTGGTTTCTGGGCGGATATGGACCACCCTTATGTCACATATGATGACACTTTTATCGAGTCTGAATGGTGGGCTTTGAAGGAAATCTGGAAAAAGAAACTGCTCTATAAAGGCTTTAAGATTGTACCTTACTGCCCTCGCTGCGGTACCCCACTGTCCGCACAGGAAGTGGCACAGGGGTATAAGACTTTGAAGGAACGCTCTGCGGTGGTTCGCTTCCAGGTAAAGGGCGAAGATGCTTACTTCTTGGCATGGACCACCACCCCTTGGACCCTTTGCTCTAACGTAGGTCTTTGCGTAAACCCTGCGGAAACTTATGTAAAAGTAAAGGCTGCAGATGGATATACCTATTATCTGGCAGAAGCGCTGCTGGATACTGTGCTGGGCAAACTGAAGACAGAAGATACCCCTGCTTATGAGGTGCTGGAAACTTTCGTAGGTAAGGATCTGGAATATAAAGAATACGTTTCTCTGTATGAATGTGCTGCGGCAGAAGCGGAAAAACAGCATAAGAAGGCACACTTTATTCTGTGTGATGACTATGTATCCATGTCCGATGGTACTGGTATTGTACACATTGCGCCTGCGTTTGGTGAAGACGATGCCCGTGTTGGCAGAAAGTATGACCTGCCTCTGGTAAAATTTGTAGATGAGAAGGGTGTTATGAGCCCGGAAACACCTTTTGCCGGTATGCGCGCAAAGCCTTCTCAGGCTGAACTGGAAAAGAATCCTCCCGCTGTCAGCGCAGATCCTGAAGTTTTGAAAGATCTGGAAGCAAGAGGTCTGCTCTTTGACGCGCCGAAGATCGAGCACGAATATCCTCATTGCTGGAGATGTGATACCCCTCTGATCTATTATGCAAGAGAATCTTGGTTCATCAAGATGACCGCTGTGCGGGACGATCTGGTTCACAATAACAACCAGATCAACTGGATTCCCAAGAGTATTGGTAAGGGACGTTTCGGTGACTGGATTGAGAACGTACAGGATTGGGGTATTTCCAGAAACCGTTATTGGGGTACTCCTTTGAACATCTGGGAGTGCGAGTGTGGTTATACCCATTCCATCGGCAGCCGTCAGGAACTGTTCGAGATGACCGGTGATGAAAAGGCATTAACCGTAGAACTGCACCGTCCGTATATCGATGCCTTTGAACTGACCTGCCCTCACTGTGGCAAGAAAATGAAGCGTGTGCCTGAGGTAATTGACTGCTGGTTCGACTCCGGTTCCATGCCTTTTGCACAGCATCACTATCCTTTTGAAAATAAGGATCTCTTTGAACAGCAGTTCCCTGCACAGTTTATCTCCGAAGCAGTGGACCAGACCAGAGGTTGGTTCTACTCTCTGTTGGCAGTATCTACCTTGCTGTTTAATAAGCCTTCCTATGAAAACGTTATCGTTTTGGGTCACGTACAGGATGAAAACGGCCAGAAGATGAGTAAGTCTAAAGGCAATGCCGTAGATCCTTTTGATGCCCTGAAGACTTATGGCGCTGATGCGATCCGTTGGTATTTCTACACCAACAGCGCACCTTGGCTGCCCAACCGTTTCTATGGCAAGGCAGTAACAGAAGGTCAGAATAAATTCATGGGTACCCTGTGGAATACCTATGCATTCTATGTGCTGTACGCAGAAATTGACCAGTTTGACCCCACCAAGCATGCACTGGAGTATGACAAGCTGTCTGTTATGGATCGGTGGCTGCTCTCTAAGATGCACTCCATGGTAAAGGCAGTAGATGATAACCTGGAGCACTATCGTATCCCCGAAGCAGGCAGAGCCCTGGAAGACTTTGTGGATGATATGAGCAACTGGTACGTGCGCCGCAGCAGAGAACGTTTCTGGGCGCCTGGCATGGAGCAGGATAAGGTTAATGCTTATATGACATTGTATACCGCTTTGGTTACTATAGCAAAGGCAGCTGCACCCATGATTCCTTTCATGACAGAAAATATGTATCAGAATCTGGTACGCAACTTGGATCCTAACGCACCGGAATCCATCCATCTGTGTGATTTCCCTGTGGCACAGGAAGACCAGATTGATCTGGAACTGGAAGAAAATATGGATGAAGTATTGAAGATTGTAAAGGCTGGCCGTGAAGTGCGTAATACTTCCGGTATCAAGAACCGTCAGCCCATTGCAAAGATGTTTGTAAAGGCAGAAAAAGTATTGCCTGCATACTTTGTGGAAATCATGGAAGACGAGCTGAATGTAAAGAGCGTAGAGTTTACCGATGAGGTAGAAGCATTTACCACCTTTACCTTTAAGCCTCAGCTGCGTACTTTGGGCAAAAAGTATGGCAAACTGGTACCTGCTATCGGCGCTTATCTGAAAGAAGTAGACGGCAATGCCTTTATGGCAGAATTGCGTGAAAAGGGTGAGGCAACCTTTAACGTAGACGGTAGTGCAGTTACACTGGCTATGGATGATGTGCTGGTAGATACAAAAGAAAAGGATGGCTTTGTTTCCGGCGGCAATAATACCTTGACCGTTGTGCTGGATACCAACCTGACACCGGAACTGATCGAAGAAGGCTTTGTACGTGAGATTGTCAGCAAGATCCAGACCATGCGTAAGGAAGCTGGTTTTGAGGTAACAGACCGCATTACCGTATTCCATGTTGGCAGTGAAAAGATTGAGACAATCTTCTCCAAATATGACATCGCTTCCGATGTACTGGCTGTTCGCGTCGTAGCTGGTGTGGGCGGCGAGCTTTCTAAGGAATGGAATATCAATGGCGAGACTGTAACGTTAGGTGTGGCAAGAGTATAATTTATATTTTCGATCCTGTCTATGGGTTTTCCATTGACAGGATCTTTTTTCATTGTTACCATAAAATGAGAGGAAAAAGAAAATAAATGCCGTTTTTTCCGGAAATAATAAATGTGTGATTTTTTGGGAAAAAAGACTTTATGACCCATTGTATATCAAGAAAAGGAGGTTGGATCGGTATGAAAAATAAACGGATTACATGGGATATTTCCCAGGGCATGTATGTACTGACGACAGTGGGTGCAGGCTGCTGCGTGGATGCGGTAAGCCAGATTTCCGCAGGGGAGGAACCTCTCATTGCAGTGGCAGTGATGAAGCAGAATTATACCAATGAAGTGCTCCACCAGCAAAACCGCTTTGCCATTTCTGTGCTGGGACTGGATGTGGACCCGGAAATTATCCGTACCTTTGGTTTCCACTCCATGCGGGATTATGATAAGTTTGCCCATGCCAAAACAGAATTGGTGGAAGGTCTTCCTATTTTGCCGGATGCTTTGGGCTATATGATTCTGGAAAAGGTGGATACAATAGAAAATGAGACCCATACCCTGTTTATTGGTAAAATGGTGGAGGGTGATAAATTTAAGGCTGTAGAGCCTATGACATATGGCTACTATCAGAAACATAAAGAGGAACTGATGCAGATTAAGACTGTTGCGGGAAAGACCCTTTGGGTATGTGATGTATGTGGCTATGTGTATGAAGGGGAAGAACTGCCGGCGGACTTTACCTGTCCCATCTGCCATGTTGGTCCGGAACACTTTCATCGGAAATAATATTTGAAAACAAGAAAAAACCGTATTGCCTTTCTTCGTCCAGTAGAGACAAAGAACACGCAATACGGTTCTTTTTTATGCATCTTCTGATTTTTCCGCTTCTTCTTTGGGGAAACATTCTTCTTTTGCCAAGAAGTATTCCAAAGGAAACTGTTCGTCATCAGGGCTGACTAAAGAAAACATAATTTTTCCATAGAGAGAAGCAATATGTTTTTTCCAGTTTTGGCTGATCAGTTGTGCCTGCTCTTTGTTGGCAACCATTACGCTGACTTCCATTAAAGTGGAGCCGTTCTGGTCACACAATCCGCATTTGACTAAATAGTCATTGTTGACCTCAGGAAAATAATTGGCAGTGACAGCGTATTCCGCACGGATACGGCTTTGGTTTTCCTGTGCATAGATATAAATTTCTTTTTTCGCCTTTTCACTAATCCGGTTCATAAAAAGCATCAGCACTTCTTCTCCTTCTCCGGTTAAGCTATAGCGGGTATTATTCTGCTCTTTGGTCATATCCAGCCAGCCAGCTTCTACTAACTCTGCCAGATATTCCTGCACAGCAAAGTAATCCATATAATTTTTTTCCAGTAGAAACTGACAGATTTCACTGTTGGCAAGGGGAATCCCCATTTTCTGCACTAAATGGAGAATGATCAGTTTATGTTCTGCAAGCTGTTGGGTATTTTCACTCATGGTACTGCTCCTTTGCTGCTTTATTTGGTAAAACCACAGAACGTAAATTTTTAGAGTCATGTTTTGCCGTATTTTGTCTGATGTAGAATATTATATCTTTGCTGTTGCCATTACGCAATAGGGGAAATGCTGATTTTCCCTATTTTCAAGGAGAATAGAACATACCCTGATAGATGTTTTCTTCCTTTAATTTTTTTGCCAGATGGTTTCGCACCTGTTTTTTGTTCAAACTCCACAAAGGTGCCAGCAAAAGCTGTCTGGGACCATCGCCGGTAAGGCGGTGGATGGTAATATCCTCGCGTAAATGGGAAATGGCGGCGCAAAGCTGTAAGAGGTATTCTTCTTCTGATAAAACAGGTACTTGCCCGGCTTCCCATAGTGCCGCTAAATCTGTATCCTTTAGAATATGGAGCAGCTGCAATTTTACCCCTTCTAAAGGCAGCCTGTTAATATGATGGATGGTATCCAGCAGGTCATTTTCTGTTTCTTTCGGAAGCCCCAGTATCAGGTGGGCGACTACAGAAATATTTCGTTTTGCCAATGCACGGACCGATTCGTCAAATACGGCAGTGGAATAGCCTCTGCGGATAAAAGCAGCGGTTTCTTCCTTTGCGCTTTGCAGACCAAGTTCTACCCAAAGGGATGTTTTCTCATTGATTTCTTCCAGCAGATCCAATATTTCTTCCGAAAGACAGTCCGGACGGGTAGCAATGGACAGACCCAAAATGCCGTCACAGGCAAGGGCTTCTTCATATTTTGCCCGCAGGATAGAAACAGGGGCGTATGTATTGGTAAACGCCTGAAAGTAAGCGATGTAGCCTACCGGCGTCCATTTTTTCGCAGTTTGGGTTTTCCCTTGATGAATCTGCTCTGTGATGGACAGCAGGCGGGAAGACGCAAAATCTCCGCTGCCGCGACCGCTGCAAAAGATACAGCCGCCTGTTCCGAGGCTTCCATCCCGAGTAGGACAGGTAAATCCACCGTCTAAAGCGATTTTTGCCACTTTGCCGCCAAACTTTTCACGATAACAATCGCTGATGGCGCGGTAACGCTTTTCTTCCACAAACATTCCTCCTTTATTCCACCGTGCCGATGGAGATCTGTATGCAGGTAGCCAATAAGCTGTCCCAGCGCGCATCATTTTCCACAGATTTCGCAAGCTGCAATAAAAATTCTTTTTGGGCTGCCATGGAAATGGCACGCTGCTGATCATACTGCAGCAGAAGGGCAGGCAGGCGCTGGGCAGAAACCATAATAGGAATACAGCCGGAAAGTGCTTCAATGGCTTGCCCGATGGTTCTGCCTTGACAGGGTAAATTCCATAAATAAGAAAGATAGCTGTCCTCATTGAAAAATGCAAGCTGCGCGGGGCGTGCCTGCTGATCTTGGCGTAAAGCAAGACGGATTGCGGAGAGCATTTCTCGTATTTCATCTGGTTTTGGCTGCATGGTGCTTGTGTCCTCCTTTCCTTCCGTCTTGTTGCAGTTTCATTTAATATATGTGGCTTTTTTGAGAAAAAGCGTGGAAGATTTTGTATGATTAGTCTTCTACCAGTTTTTTCAATTCCTGTAACATGGCAGTATTTTCTTCCGGTGTCAAAATACAGAACCGCAGATAACTTTGATCCAGGAATGTAAACGTAGACGCGTCACGAATGAGCATTTTTTTACGAATCAGTACATCAAAGATTTCTGCAGAAGTAATTTTATCCGTTAAAAGATGGAGCAGGATAAAGTTGGAAGAAGAAGGGTATGCCTGAATATTTTTCCAGGTTGACAGTTCTTCCATGGCTTTTTGCCGTTCGGAGAGAATCAATTCTCTGGTTTGGCGGTGGAATTCTGTTTGGGAAAATAACCGTTCTCCTGCGAATGCAGCGGGGCTGCTTACGTTCCAAGGGTCTTGTTTTTTTGCCAATAAAGACAGGAATGTCTCGCTGCTGCTGGTACCATAACCCAAGCGCAGACCAGGTGCGGCAAAAAACTTGGAAATGCCCCGAATGACAAATACATTATCATACTTTGCAGTCAAAGCAATGGCGCAAATGACTGCAGGATCAATGGCAAATTCAATGTATGTTTCGTCAATCATGACGGAGATCTGTTTTTCTTTGCAGTGGGCAAAAATCCGTTCCAAATCAGCAGTGGAAATGGCGGTGCCGGTGGGATTGTTAGGGTTGCATGCTACAAAAAGCCCCACATCTTCGGTCAATGCTTCCAACAGACGGTCTACCTGTAATTGGAATCCATCTTCTTCTTTCAGCGGGAAATAGGTAAAATGACCACCTGCCAAAGTAATTTCCCGTTCATATTCCGAGTAGGCAGGACCTAAAATGATGCTGTTTTTTGCGTCAGCAGTCTGGATGAAAGCGCGAATCAGTTCTGTAGAACCGTTGCCTACTACCACATGTTCTGCTTTTGCGCCGGTGTAGCCGGCAATGGCTTCTTTTAAGGCGGTGTAGCGTTTATCGGGATAGGTGGAAGCCAGTTCTGGATGTTTTGCCATTTCTGCCCAGACTTCTTTGGGAAATCCTAAAGGATTAATGTTTCCGCTGAAATCGGAAATTTCTCCTTTGGGAATGCCGTAAGCTTTTTCGATGGCGTCTAAATCTCCGCCGTGGATATGAAATAATGGCTGCATTTGTAGAACCTCTTTTCTTTATCGATTGTCTTCCCGTATCATCCGTTCACGATTGGTCATTGCCTCACTTTGTGCACAGACACGGGGATAATTTACAAAGGGTTTTGATTGTTTTTCTGAAATTTTTTCTAAAAGTATTTTCTGCTCTTTGGCTGAATGGACAACGAGCGTCATTTTAGAAGAATCCCCTTTCCATGGCAAATCGCCGAAGGCCTTTCTATCCATGGCGTTCAGTGCCAATTTGGAAGAAGCCGGCGCATATTTTACAGGGATATCCTCATTTTGTAAAGTTAAGACATAGTCTTGTTTTTGCCGGACACCAAAAGCGGCGCATAATTCTTCACACAGCCGTGTTAATGGCATGGAAGCGGAAATTTCGATTTCTTTCCAGCACTCTGGAGCGGCTTGGAGACAGGCGTGGAGCACAAATATCCGCTCTTTTTGACTCATGAGATAAAGCCGGTGCATGGCATTACGTTCTAATTCCGGCTGCAATGCCTCTATTAGCTTAGGCAGTGGATAAGCGGCATTTGGCATTTGTTTATCTGGGGATAAATGATTCCCGGCAAAAATGGCCTGCCCTAAAGGCGTAATGCTGCAGTAGGAAGGCGGCAGATACAGTTCTGCGTCAATCCGGTGGTGCATCAGCAGCATAGAAGTCAGATTATTCAGTACTTTCTGGAACCGGTACGGTGTGTAATAAATGGGCCGGATCAGCTGCAGATAGGAACTGCAAGGGGTCAGAAACCATTTATCCATGACAATCCCAGTAAAGAGAAAAGAAGAAAAGATGCTTTCTTCATATTCTGTTAATTGATTTGACGGTGTCTGAAAGATTTTTTGCACATCCACATCAAATAAATCATAGAAATCTACAAAAAACTGATCGATTTCGAAGTGATTCGTTAAAAAGCCGCGGAAAAAACTGCCGTTTAAGATACCAGGCTGTAAATTCATTGTTCTGGTAAAACGGTCTGCGGCTAAATCCAAAGCAGCTTCTGCCGTGCGGCAAAATGCTTCTGAAACAGGTATGGTAAAGAAGCCTTTTGCGAAAGAAGAAGGACAGATCATGTGCTGATGAATGGCGGGAAAATCCGACAGCAGTTCCAGTTTCCATGCCAGTTCCGTCAGAAAGACTGGATAAAAAGGATCTTTTCGAGATAATTTCTTTGTCAGCATTCTTTGGTCTTCTTCCAAAAGCTGACCCTGCTCATCGCTATTTTTAGAGGGCGTGCAAAACTCCAATAGTTTTTTCATATCCTGTAAAATAGGATGGGATTGCATGCTATAGCGCTCCAAATGGTAGGTAAAAACAGGTCTGCCTTTTTCATCAATAGCAGGCTCATCCATGCAGTAGTCCAGCAGCACTTGATGATCTTGGGCATGACGGTCCCACCAAAGCAGATTTGCTGGGCTCAAGAGTGTATCTGCGGCTAATGCAGAAGCTTTCCATGTCTCAAACATGGCAGGTGCAAACCGCAGCAGATCCTGCTTTACCATATCATCCATATTGCGGTAAATGGGATAAAATTCACTGCTGAATATATGAAGCAGCGTATCATGCTCACTGCTGTTTTGATAATATTGTTCTTGCCAAGTAGCCCATTGGTTCATATCTGAAAACACTCCTTTCGGTGGTGCTTTTACTTCCATATATAACGATATTGTAGCATTATTTCTTAGAAATGGAAATAAAAAAAGAAATTCTGCCGGAATATGGTATTTTTTGCAATAGAAAAAAATTTGTGGTATACTGTCCGCAGATGAAATACATTATTTCCACTTTGTCTGAAAAACAGTTGAAAAAATAGGAAAATCGTGATATATTTTCTTGTTAAGGACAAATGTTTTTAAGAAACAAACAGAAAGAGGGCGATTGGGTGAAAGAGGATAAGAATTTTTATATTGTAGAAAAAAATGTACTGCCGGAGATTTTCTTGAAAGTTATGGAGGCAAAAAAACTGCTGGAAAGCAAAAAAGAAAGAACGGTACAGGACGCGGTCAATAAAGTAGGAATCAGCCGCTCTGCTTTTTATAAATATCGGGATGCTGTCCATCCTCTTTTTGAAAATACCAGAGGAAGAACGGTAACCATATCCATCAATCTGGAACATAAGCCTGGATTGTTGTCTGCGGTTTTAAATAATGTGGCAGACGAAGGCGCCAATATTTTGACCATTAACCAGACGATTCCCATTAATGGCATTGCAAATGTTTCTATTAGTATGGAAACAAATGAGATGCGAGGCGATTTGGGCATGCTGCTGCATCGCATTGAAACCTTGGAGGGCGTACAGAGTTTACAGATTATCGCACGGGAATAAAATGCAGTTGAAAGTCAAATATGGTTTTGCTATAATACAGCCTTAGGTGAGAAATACTGAAATTGTGTTTTGATGCAGAAGGTCATAGCAGTATGTTTTTTGATCGATGTGTAACAATCTGATCGAATCATCAAGAAGATAGGTTTTTGCGCATATCAATCCAAAAGGATACAGCTGTTTTAGAAAAAATAAATCGGAGGTACAATATTTATGTTGATCGTACAAAAATATGGCGGCAGTTCCGTAGCCAATCCGGAGCGGGTATTTAATGTGGCGAAACGGATTATGGCTGCTCAGGCAGAGGGAAATGATGTGGTAGTGGTACTTTCCGCGCAGGGTAAGACGACAGACGGTCTGATTGCCAAGGCAAAAGAAATTAATCCCAAACCCAGCCGCAGAGAGATGGATATGCTTTTAGCGACAGGAGAACAGCAGTCTGTGGCATTGATGGCTATGGCGATTGCCCATCTGGGCGGCAAAGCGATTTCTTTGAATGCGGCGCAAGTAGGCATTACGACTACACAGAACTATAGTAATGCCAGAATCCGCCATATCAATACAGAACGGATAATGACAGAGCTGGAAAATGGAAATATTGTATTGGTAACTGGATTCCAGGGAATCAATCAGTTTGGGGATCTGACTACATTGGGCAGAGGCGGCTCTGATACCAGCGCGGTGGCATTGGCAGCTGCATTGGATGCGGATATTTGTGAGATTTATACAGATGTGGATGGTGTTTTTACTGCCGACCCAAGAGTGGTGCCTGGCGCGAGAAAACTGGATGTAATCAGCTATGATGAGATGTTGGAGCTGGCTTCTTTGGGCGCGAAGGTACTCCACTGCCGCTCTGTAGAATTGGCAAAAAAATATAATGTAAAGCTGATTGTTCGAAACAGCATGTCTGATGATAAAGGTACAGAAGTCAAGGAGGAATGTAAAATGGAAAGAATGCTGGTTAGCGGCGTTGCAACCGATAAAAATGTATCTCGAATCTCTCTGATCGGAATTGAAAACGTGCCCGGCAAGGCTTTTGAGATTTTCCGCCTGATGGCAAAAGAAAAGGTTTCTGTAGATATTATTTTGCAGGATGTAGGAAATGCAGAAAATAAGCAAAATATTTCCTTTACTATCGGCGAGGAAGACCTGGATATCGCTCTGAAGGCGCTGGATAAGAATCGTGCGCACTTGGGCTTTGAACGTGTAGAGCATGATGAGACAGTTGCAAAGATCTCTATTGTAGGTGCAGGCATGGCTACCAATCCTGGTATCGCATCCATGTTCTTTGAAGCATTATATGATGCGGGTATCAATATTCACATGATTTCCACTTCTGAAATTAAGATTACCGTATTGGTGGATGAAAATGATGTGGATGAAGCTGCACGTGCCGTTCATGATAAGTTTAAACTGGCAAGTGTGCATGCGGAATAAGAAATCATTACGCGAAAGAAAAGCGTCCATGGCAGAAAATCTGCTTTTGGACGCTTTTTTTATAAAATGTCCTTGCTTCATTTTGTTGTACATACTTACCATAAGAAGAAATAGGCAGACGAAGAACGGAAATCTTTCTACGGAATCAGAAGCTGTACTGCGATTAAAATCAGACTGATAAGGAAGTGAATGCACCTCATGTGAAGCAGATAAAGAATGGATGAAGTGTGAGAGGTGCATGGGTTTTTCTTTGTAATGATACTTACACTAAGGAAGTTGATAAATAATCCCGCCCAAAATACAAAGTACTGTTTCATACTGCCCATGGCAGCACATCTTCGTTACGTTACGTCATATGGCTGACAAGTGACATCTAATGACCATGACAGGCTGTGGCTTTTTTTAAGGTCCATAACTTTGTGTTTTCGTTAAATTATAAAAGTAAAAATAAAAAAACAGCTATATTGAAACCAAGAAGTTCCAAATATAGCTGCTTTTTTCTATTTTCCAAATGGATTAGAAGATATCGCCTAAAATTTCTTTTTCGGAGAAAAGTGCCATTGCACCGCCGGTGTGCCAGAATACAACATTGCTGCCCTGAGGGATTTTACCAGTGCGTACATAGTCCAGCAGACCTGCAAAGGCTTTACCGGTATATACGGGATCCAGGAAAATACCTTCTTCTCTTGCTAACATGCGGATTGCTTCGGAACCGCCTTCAGAAGGCTGTTCATAGCCGGGCAGATAGTAACCAAGGTCAATGTTGAAATCTTCTGTATTGACACGTACATCAGAACCAACCCATGCCAAAGCATCATTGGCATGTTCCACTGCCAGATCAATATAGTTATCTGCAGGCAGGAAAGCATTGATGGAAACAATTTTTGCATCGCTGTTTACCAGCTTATGACCTGCAACGATACCAGCCATGGTTCCGCCGCTGCCGGTGCAGTGAACGATATAATCTGCGTGTACACCAGCCTGATCCAGCTGTTCCTGCAGCTCTACATAGCCTTTTGCGAAAGCCGCAGAACCTACGAAGGTAGAACCGCCGACAGGTACGTTGTAGCATTTGTGACCTTCTGCTTCCAGTTTTGCGATCTGAGCTTTTGCTAATTCAAAGGAGCGTGCCTGCGCGTCATTTTCTGTTTCATCGCCTTCAGGCTTTACAATGTGGATCTCTGCGCCCAAAATCTTGTCCAGCAATAAATTTGCTCTGTAATCATTTTCGTCAGGATCTACAAATGCTGTCAGATACAGTACACACTTTAATCCTGCGGTACAGCATGCGCTGGCAGTTTCCATTGCGTGGTTGGACTGGGTTGCGCCGTATGTAAATACATAATCACAGCCTTGTGCTTTTGCATCACCAATCAGGTATTCCAGTTTTCTGACTTTGTTGCCGCCAAATAAGTTTTTACCGGTAAAGTCATCTCTCTTGATATAAAGGTTAATACCTAATTTTTTGGAAAGTTTTTCCAGCTTATAGAAAGGAGTGGGGAAGAAACCCAGTTCTTCTTTCGGTCTGGAAGTAAACAACGCTTTTTCCTTGTCGTAAGACATGGTCAGTTCCTCCTTTTTCATAGTCCTATGAAAGTATTATCATACTGATAAAATCAGTATAGGACGAAAGTAATTTGTTGTAAAATGAATAATTTATATATATAATATAAAAAAAAGATATATTTTGGGGGAGGTGATTTTGCGTGACCAATCAGGAAATAGAGGCATTTCTGGCTGTGGTACGCTATGGCACTTTGTCAAAGGCAGCGGAAAGAATTCATATCTCTCAGCCGGCATTAAGTAAACGCATTGCGTCTTTGGAGGAGGAATTGTATTGCCCGCTGATTTTAAGAAAAAAAGGCATCCGTACTGTGTCATTGACAGAAGCGGGCAGCGCGTTTGTTCCGGTAGCCAATAAATGGAAAGAACTGTGGCAGGAAAGCAAAGAAGTTTTAACGCGAAAAAAACGCCAGAATTTTAGTATGGCAGCAACAGATGGACCTTACCTGTATGTATTCGCAGAGGCTTTACAACAGCTGCACTGCCTGCACGAAGAATTAAATTTTCAGCTGCGGACGTTAAACTTTGCAGATGCCTACCGCATGGTGGAAAAAGGCGGTGTGGATTTGGCTTTTGTGGGTGTGAATTATTACTACCGTGCCTTGCATGTGGTACCGGCTTATCGAGAGCAAATGTACTTTTTGTGCCGTGCGGATGCGCCCTTTGGGGAAACGGTCCATCCTACAGAACTGTCGGCGGAAAAATGTATTTTTTCAGGGTATAGCGGCGGGTTATACCAATGGTTTGAAAGATGGTTCCACGAGAAAAAACCGCTGGTAGAAACAGATCTGGTAGCACAGGTGGAACTGTTCCTTTCGCATGGAGAAACCGACTGCTGGACGATTGCGCCGGCATCCGTTGCGGCATACCTTTCTCAAAAACCGCAGTTTGCGCTGCGTAAATTAGAAAAAAGCCCGAAAGACCGGATTGTTTACTGTGTGACACGCAATGATTTTGCTTCTTCTTTTCAGGAAGACTTTTTTGCCCTGCTGCAGCATCAGATGGCGGATATGGAAGGCATGGAATGGCTCATTCCCATAGAAAAAACGGTAAAATAAGGGGATATAAAGTGTGGATTTCCTGTTGTTCCATAAAGAAGCGCGATTTTAGGCGAAAGCGCATTTTGATGAAAAACCGTTTGATTTTGTTATGATATATGATAAAATACTTGTGGTTGGATAACGTTGATAGACACCAGAAAAAAAGGAGATGTCAGCATGTCGGTAGTAGTACTTGGCGGCGCAGGCTATATCGGTTCTCATACAGTACGTGCATTGTGTGAAAGTGGGTATGATGTGGCAGTGGTGGATAATCTTTCCACTGGACACCGGGAGGCAGTACATCCCAAAGCAAAATTTTACGAAGGCGATATTGGAGATATATCTTTCATGCGCAGTGTTTTTGCCAAAGAACAGTGCCGTGCCGTGATTCATTTTGCCGCTTTTTCCCAGGTGGGAGAAAGCGTGGTAAAGCCTTTGAAATATTATGAAAATAATTTAGGCAAGACGAGAAATCTATTGGAAGCCATGGTGGCGGAAGGTGTGGATAAGGTTGTTTTTTCCTCCAGTGCCGCGGTGTATGGAGAGCCGAAACAGGTTCCTATTTTGGAAGGAGATCCTACGGAGCCTACGAATCCTTATGGTGAAACGAAACTGGCAATGGAGAAAATGTTCCGCTGGGTGGGAAATGCCCATGGCATTCGCTTTGTTTCTTTGCGGTATTTTAATGCTTGCGGCGCGGATCCTTCCACGGAAATCGGAGAGGACCATGATCCGGAAACGCACCTGATTCCGCTGATTTTACAGACTGCCAATGGCAAACGGGAGAAGATCAGCATTTTTGGTACGGATTATCCTACAAAAGATGGTACTTGTATTCGGGACTATATTCATGTATGTGATTTGGCACAGGCACACATTCTGGCACTGGAGTATCTTTGCCGTGGCGGGGAAAGCGATATTTTTAATTTAGGCAATGGCGTAGGATTTTCTGTGCGGGAAGTCATTGAAACAGTGCGCGAAGTAACAGGACATCCTATTCCTGCACAGGAAAGCGGCAGAAGAGCGGGAGATCCTGCCCAGTTAATTGCTTCCAGTCAGAAAGCAATGGATGTATTGGGCTGGAAACCGCAGTTGGCCTCCTTGCAGGAAATCGTATCCACAGCATGGCAGTGGCATCGCACACATCCCGCAGGCTATCGAACGGAGATTATTTCAGAAGGGGAGGTATGAAATTATGAAAGTTCGAATTGGCATTGATATTGGCGGTACTTATGTAAAGTTCGGCATTTTTTCTGCGGATGGCGCGTTGCTGTTACATTGGGTTACCCCTACAAACCATATGGGGCATGGAGAGTATGTCCTTGCGCAGGTTATGGAAGATATTACAAAAAAATGCAATGAACTGAAGATTTATAAAGAAGATATTATCAATGTAGGAGTAGCGGTACCCGGACCGGTTCGACCGGATGGCACAGTAGAAGGATGTGTGAATCTGGAATGGGGAACCTTCCCTTTGGCTACGCGTTTTTCACAAATGACAGGTCTGCGCATCATTGCGCTGAATGATGCCAGAGCCGCTGCGTTAGGCGAAGTGTGGCAGGGTGCCGCAAAGGGACTGACCAGTGCGCTGATGGTTACAGTTGGCACTGGTGTTGGCAGCGGCGTCATTATGGATGGGAAGATTTGGCATGGCATAAAGGGAAGCTGCGGAGAAATCGGCCATATCTGCATTGACTTTAATTCCAACATCCGCTGCAGCTGTGGAAATTATGGCTGTATGGAGCAGTATGCCGCGGAACCTGCAATGATACGTTATGTAAAACGTTGTTTGGAAATTGGTGTTAAAAGCCGTCTTATGAATGTCGAACTCAATGCAAAGACGATTATAAATGCGGCAAAGGACGGCGATGAATTGGCAGTTAAGTGTGTAGACCGTTCTGCAAACGCGCTGGGTCAAGGGATAGCCGCCGCAAATTGTATGATTGATGCGGAAAAAATTGTTTTAGGCGGCGGAGTGATGCAGGCTGGAGATTTTTATCTGGATAAAATCCGTGCCGCTTACCAAAAACATGCTTTTATGCGCCAGAAAGAAACTCCTATTGTCCTTTCTGCTTTGGAAAACCTTTCCGGCATTTATGGCGCTGCGGGTGTGGCGCTGTTTGAAGATTGGCTTTAAAAACGAAAGAAAGAGCCGAAAGGCTCTTTTTTTTATGCAGAAATAGTTTTCTTTTATATATGGATCAATTTGCAGGATGCTTGATAGAAAAATCGAAACAGAAAAAGCAGTTTTTATATAAAAAAACAAGCCGTCTGTGAAAAACATAAATTTCAGGAAATCTTAAAAAATTTTTACAGGAAAAACAGAAAATATCTGTTTGTTTTTTTAAATGAAACTTCTCAATAGCTATAGATGCTATTGAGATGAGATAAAAAAGATGTTAAAATTTGAACATATAGCACAATGGTTGTTTGTTAACTAACATTTCAGGAAAAATTTTTTTGTTGCCTTTTTAACATGACTCAGGTAAAATAGGTTCTGGACTATAAAAGACAATATTGCAATAAATAAAGTCAAATTTTGGCGCGCGCGGAAAATCGTCCAAACTGGTTTTAGGGTATCGTTTTTTATTTTTTATTTTGGATCATTTATTTTTAGGAGGCAATCATGAAAAGTCAAACGGAAAAGAAAAAGTGGAAGATGCCGCATGGCTGGGTCATCATCGGCATTTTGCTGCTGGTTGTAACCGCACTGACGTATATTATTCCTGCTGGTTCCTTCCAGCGCTATGTGGATGAAACAACGGGCAAGACCATTGTAGATGCGACCAGTTTCGCATTATCGGAAACATCTACACCGGTTTCATTCCTTCGGATTCCTTATTTGATCGTAACCAGCTGTGTTTCTCAGGGCTCTATTATTTTCGGTATTATTTTAATTGCAGGTGCTCTGGAAATTGTGTTACATACCGGGATGTTCCAGGTATTCTGTAATAAGCTGTCCCGCATTTGTTCTGTAGGCGGCAGAGAAAAACTGTTTATCCCCATTATGACATTTGTATTTGTGCTGATGGGTTTGACACAATCTACGGATAAGTTCATTGCGTTTGCGCCGTTAGGTGTTATGCTGGCGTTGACTATGGGTTACGACGCAATTGTTGGTGTTGCCATTGTGCTGTTGGGAGTTGGTATTTCCTATTCAGCCGGTTCTTTTTCACAGGTAACTATGATTGCACAGCAGATTGCGGAACTTCCTTTATATTCTGATTTTGAGTATCGTCTGGTTATTACGGGTATTCTTTATGTAGTAACTGCCGCTTATATCAGTCGCTATGCAATGCGTATAAAAGCAGATCCTACCAAAAGTTATCTGTACGGTGTAAAGGGTGTTATGACATTTGATGTAGACCCTGACGAAGAAGTAAAGATTAAGCCCATCAATTACATTACGCTGATTGCATTTATTGCTTTAATGGCGCTGCTGGTATATGGATGCCTGAGATGGAATTGGGGCATGAATGAAGCTTCTGCGCTGTTTATCTGGATGGGCATTATCTGTGGTGCTTTAAACCGCATCAGCCCCAGTGAGATGTGCCGTATTTTTATTAAAGGTGCAGGTGCTGCAGCCGGTGCATCTCTGGTTGTAGGTTTGGGTGCAACAGTATCTGCCATCATGACAGAGGGCGGTATCATTGATACTTGCGTATATTACATTAGTAATATGCTAAACTACATGCCTGATATTTTAAAGGCACCTGTTATGTTCGTAGTAAACGTATTGATCAATCTCCTGATTCCTTCCGGTAATGGTCAGGCAGTCGTTGTAATGCCTATTCTGACTCCTATTTCCGATATTATCGGTGTAACCAGACAGACAACAGTTACAGCGTTCAAATTAGGTGAGGGTCTGTGTAACTACATTTTGCCTCACGCTTCTGCTTTGATGGGATGCTTAGGTCTGACCGGTGTACCTTATGAAAAATGGATGAAATTCATGTGGAATCTGTTCTGTATTTGGTGTGTTCTCTCCATGATTTTTGTTGGAATTGGAAATGTCTTTGCTTTATAAAAAATAAAACAAATAGAGAGTAGGATCCCCCGAAAAAAGAGCATCTCTAAGGGGTATCTTCACAAGAAAACAAAAATCGCGGGAATCTTTTGCGTTGCAAAGATTCCCGCGATTTTATTTTGATCGGAATTTTTTTCTTATGAAGAAGCCGTTGCAGTTTCCGCTTAAGAAATCAAGAAATTAGTAAGACAATGTTTTTTAAGAGATACCTGCTGGCAGATGTTTTTTTCATTCAGCGGAATATTGAATATTATACAATTATTTATGAATAAGGAGAGACGGAACTTAACGCCTGAAAGAATCCGAGAAATGGAAAAATGTACGAAAAGAAATGATAAAAATGGAATTCAGTTGTGCAAAAAGACTGGGCAGTTTGGGAAAATATCACGGAGAATCCGAAAAGGCGCTGAACTGAAAATAAAAATGTATAAATGATTGACATCCCCGTCTTGCAGTGTATAATAATGTATATTATATCGTTTTATTCTAGGAATGTTGATCATTGATAAGGAGCGATACCATGCAATATAAAGTTTTTATTGATGGCCAGTCCGGTACCACCGGTTTGCAGCTGCGCCAGAGATTGGAAAAGCATCCTGCGGTGGAAATCGTGCTGATTCCAGAAGAACTGCGCAAGGATGTGCAGGCAAAAAAAGAGTTGATGAATTCTGTAGATGTAGTATTCCTTTGCCTGCCTGATGCGGCGGCAAAAGAATCTGTCACTTTGATAGAAAATCCCCATGTTTGTATCATTGATGCTTCCACAGCGCATCGTACAGCACCTGGCTGGGACTATGGATTCCCTGAGCTGAGCAAAGAACATAGAACAAGACTTGCCGTATCCAAGCAGATTGCTAATCCCGGATGCCATGCTACCGGCTTTATCGCTTCTGTGTATCCGCTGGTACAGCTGGGAATTGTGGAAAAGGATTATCCTTTCACAGCGCATAGCTTAACTGGATATAGCGGCGGCGGGAAAAAGATGATTGCCGAGTATGAGGCAGTGGATCGGGAAGCGCTGTTAGACAGCCCTGCACAGTATGCGCTGGGTCAGACCCATAAGCACTTGCCGGAAATGCAGCATGTAACCGGCATCGCATATCCTCCCGTATTTAACCCTATCATTGGTGATTATCCCTATGGCATGGCAACCACAGTACCGCTGATAACCAGACTGTGCAAGAAAAGGGTTACAAAAGAGAAACTGGCTGAAATGCTGCAAAAGTATTACCAGGGCAGTAACTTTATTTCTGTAGTCAATGGTGACGGTCAGGGAAAGATTTATGCTAACGAATTAGCCAATACCAATCAGCTGAAACTGATTGTGGAAGGAAATGATGAACGTATTAGTTTGACTGCATTGTTTGATAACCTGGGGAAGGGCGCCAGCGGTGCCGCTGTACAGAATATGAACATTGCCCTTGGTTTGGATGAGACTTGTGGTTTGGTATAAGAGGAGAAAGGAGATTATCCTATGAAAGAAATTACCGGCGGCGTAACCGCGGCAAAGGGATTTGTGGCAGGCGGCATTTTCTGCGGCATTAAGAAAAATCCCGATAAAAAAGAATTGATGCTTATTTGCAGTGAGAAAAAAGGTACTGCGGCGGCAGTGTATACTACCAATAAAGTGTATGGCGCTCCCATTACCGTAACCCGTGCCCATATTGCAGACGGTACTGCACAGGCAATGATCTGCAATAGCGGCAATGCCAATACTTGCAACGCAGACGGTGTGGAAAAAGCAGAAAAGATGAGCCAGATGGCAGCAGAAGCACTGGGCATCAGTGCCAATGATGTGATTATCGGTTCGACTGGTGTCATTGGTCAGCCCCTCCCGTTGGAGCCTATCGCAAAGGGGATCGCAGCATTGGCGCCTACTTTGAGTGTGGAAGGCCATACTGCAGCGGCGGAAGCCATTATGACTACCGATACTAAGCTGAAAGAAGCGGCTTATACCATTGAGATTGGCGGCAAGACCGTAACCATCGGCGCTATGGCAAAGGGAAGCGGTATGATTCATCCCAATATGGCAACTATGCTTTGCTTCATTACTACTGACGCTGCCATTGCGGCACCAATGCTCCAGAAAGCATTAAAGCTTGCCGTGGATGATACCTTTAATATGGTCAGTGTAGATGGGGATACTTCCACCAATGATATGGTAAGTATTATGGCAAACGGTATGGCGGAAAATGAAATGATCGACAGCGATGGACCTGCCTTTGATGCTTTTGTGGAAGTGATCCAGACGATTTGCCGCACTATGGCAAAGAAAATCGCGGGGGATGGCGAAGGCGCGACGAAACTGCTGGAGTGCAACGTTACCGAAGCAAAAGATGTTCCTCTGGCAAAGAAGATTGCTAAGTCCATTATCACTTCTTCTCTGACAAAGGCTGCTATGTTTGGCGCTGATGCCAACTGGGGCAGAATCCTCTGTGCCATTGGTTATACAGAAGGCGATTTCAGCGTAGCGGAAGTAGAAGTCACCATTTCTTCTAAGGGCGGCAGCGTTCTGGTTTGTGAACATGGCGCAGGTGTTCCTTTCAGTGAGGAAATCGCAAAACAGGTTCTGCTGGAAGATGAAATCCATATTGACGTAAATATGCACGAAGGTACTGCCAAAGCAACCGCTTGGGGCTGCGACCTGACCTATGATTATGTGAAGATCAACGGCGACTACCGCACCTGATCAAGGGCAGCGATTTTGGAGGGAATGCACATGCAGGATATGAACACCTTAAAGGCAAGCGTTTTAACGGCGGCATTGCCTTACATACAGAAATACTACGGAAAAACAGTTGTGGTAAAATATGGCGGCAATGCCATGATTCATCCGGAACTGAAAAAAGCGGTGATGAGTGATATCATTCTGCTGAGTCTGGTTGGCATTCATGTAGTGCTGGTTCACGGCGGCGGTCCGGAAATCAGCGGTATGCTGAAAAGACTGGAAATCCCTTCCCGTTTTGTGGATGGTCTGCGTTATACCGATGCGGAAACGGCGGAAGTAGTGCAGATGGTTCTTTCCGGTAAAACCAATAAAGACTTGGTGAGTCTCATTGATGTACTGGGCGGTAAGGCATTAGGTTTGTGCGGTATTGATGGCGGTATGATTAAGGTGAAAAAACTGGACGGGGATTATGGATTTGTAGGAAATATTACCCACGTAGATGTGGCACCCATCACCAATGCCATGCGGCAGGGATACATTCCTGTTATTGCTACCGTCGGTACCGATGAAAACGGACAAACTTATAACATTAACGCCGATACAGCAGCTGCGGAGATTGCCGCCGCTTTGCAGGCGGAAAATATTATTACTTTAACGGATATTCGTGGTTTGATGCGGGATTTGAATGATCCGGAAAGCCTGATTCCCTGCGTTCATGTGGATGAAGTGGAAAAATTGATCGAAGAAGGCATTATTTCCGGCGGCATGATTCCCAAGATTAAAAGTTGTGAAACAGCCATTCGTGCCGGCGTGAAGAAAGCAGTCATGATTGATGGCAGAATTGCCCATTCCATCCTCATTGAAATGTTTTCCGATGAAGGTATCGGCACCATGTTTATTCCGTAATTTGTGCAGCGTATAGAGAAAAAATAGGAGGAATTCATATGAACGCAAAAACAGTCATGGAAAATGACGCAAAATATATCGCCCACGCTTATGCACGGAACCCTTTGGTTTTGGAAAAAGGCAAGAACGCTACCGCATGGGATGCAGATGGCAAAAAGTATATTGATTTTACCAGCGGTATTGGCGTAAATGCTTTGGGCTGGGCAAATGAAGGCTGGGTAGAAGCGGTTACCAAACAGCTTTCTACTTTGCAGCATACTTCTAACGTATTTTATTCTGAGCCTTGCACCATTGCGGCAAAGATGATCTGTGAAAAGAGCGGCATGAAGAAAGTTTTCTTCGCTAACTCTGGTGCAGAAGCCAACGAAGGTGTTATTAAAGCGGCAAGAAAGTATAGCTTTACGAAGTATGGTCCTCAAAGAAGAACCATTGTGGCACTGGAAAACTCTTTCCACGGTCGTACCATGGCAACCTTGTCTGCAACAGGTCAGGATGTATTCCATCAGTATTTCTTCCCTTTTGTAGAGGATTTCAAGTTTGCGAAAGCAAATGATACAGAAGGTACTATCGCGATGCTGACTGGCGAAGTTTGTGCAGTGATGATGGAAATGGTACAGGGCGAAGGCGGTGTAATGCCTTTGGATAAGGAATATGTGAAGGCAGTTTATGACTACTGCCAGGCACATGATATTCTCTTGATTGTGGATGAAGTGCAGACCGGTATTGGCCGCAGCGGCACTTTCTTCAGCTATCAGCAGTTTGATATTCAGCCTGATCTGGTAAGCTGCGCAAAGGGTCTGGGCGGCGGTCTGCCCATTGGTGCTGTATTGTTTGGGGAAAAGACCGAAGATGTATTTGGACCCAGTGACCACGGTTCTACCTTCGGCGGTAACCCTGCTGTTTGTGCCGGTGCCATTTATGTGATGAATCAGATCGATGATGCATTCATGGCAGAGGTAGCGAAAAAGGGCAATTATATGCGCGAGAAGATCAGCAAAATGGCACATGTCAAGAGTGTTGTGGGCATGGGCATGATGCTGGGCGTAGAGCTGGAAGAAGGCTATACTTCTAAGCAGGTTCTGTCTGCACTGCTGCAGAATGGTCTGATGGTATTGACTGCAAAGGCAAAGGTTCGTCTGCTGCCTCCTTTGACCATCACCCAGGAAGAACTGGACGAAGGTCTGGCAATTATGGAACAAACACTGGCAAATATGTAATAGAAACGAAGGGGAGGCACAAGTATGAAACATTTTCTGAAATTATTGGACCTGTCTACAGAAGAAATCCTGGAATTGTTAGACCTGGCAGATCTGTTGAAGTCTTATGTAAAAGAAGGTAAGCCCCATCCTTTCCTCCAGGGAAAGACTTTGGGCATGATTTTTGAGAAATCTTCTACCCGTACCAGAGTTTCTTTTGAAACCGGTATGTATCAGTTGGGCGGTCATGCACTGTTTATCAGCGCAAAAGACTCTCAGGTAGGCAGAGGCGAACCCACAGAAGATACTGCTCGTGTACTTTCCAGATATTTGGATGGTATTATGATCCGTACCTTTGATCAGGAAGAAGTGGAAAAGCTGGCAGAATATGGCTCTATTCCCATCATCAATGGTTTGACCGACTTCTGTCATCCCTGCCAGGTAATGGCAGATTTGCAGACCATCCGGGAGCATAAAGGTAAGTTAACAGGCTTGAAGATGTGCTTTATCGGCGATGGTAACAACATGGCAAACTCCCTGATCGTAGGCGGCTTAAAGGTAGGCATGTCTGTTTCCATCGGCTGTCCCAAGAATTATCAGCCCGACCAGCGTGTTCTGGATTTTGCCGCTGCTTATGGCGATCAGTTCCAGATGACGGATGATGTTATGGAAGCGGCTAAGGGCGCGGATGTCATCCTCACTGACGTATGGGCTTCTATGGGGCAGGAAGAAGAAAAGCAGATGAGAGAAGCAGCTTTTGCCGGCTTCCAGGTAAATAGCCAGATGATGGCTGTGGCAAATAAAGACTGCATGGTTCTGCATTGCCTGCCTGCGCACCGTGGCGAAGAAATTACCGCAGATGTATTCGAAGCGCATGCGGATGAAATCTTTGATGAAGCAGAAAATAGACTGCACGCACAGAAAGCAATTCTGGTAAAATTGATGGGCGGCAGAAAGTAATGAAATAAGCAAGAAAACAACACCCGCCAACAAAATAAATTTTCCTTCAGAAAACATGGTTTTTCTTTCTTAAGGAGAATTGCGACGGCTGTCTTCAGAAGAAAACAATACGGTTAAAAAACATCTGAACTCCTTACGATAATCAGGAATTCAGATGTTTTTGTTTTTTTAGGGAGAAGCCTTAAATGGCGGGTGTTTTTTGTATCGCGATATCATCGTGCAAATCATTGTACTTACAATATCCGATTCATTAGGATAACGTTATCCTGCAGGCACGCAGAACTGTGTTTGCGAAATCATAGAAATCTTTATTTTGCCCCCAATTTTATAGTGGGAAAAAGGATCATTCTTTTAAGGGCATCTTTATAAGAAAACAAAAACCGCGGGAATCTTTTGTGCTGCAAAGATACCCGCGATTTTATTTTAATTAGAATTATTTTTTTATGAAGACAGTCATCCCTGTTTCCGTTTAAGAAATCAAGAAATCAGAAAAACAATGTTTTCTGAAGGGAGACCTGCTTAAAATGGTCTATTTTTATTTCTGTTATAACGTATAAGGCACGCTGAAGCTGATAATGCCAGCCTCTGCCGGTGCGATGATGCCGGGATTCAGGAAGAAAGTAATACCATCTTCGGAAACATAAAACGCTGCCTGATCTAAAGCATTTGCCAAACGGCTTTTCGCGTCGCTGTAAAAAGCGGAGGGCGCTGCGTCAATGATGGCGCTAAATCCGGCAGTCATTAAATCTTCTAAAGCATTCCTGCCATCCGAAACCAAGTCTGTTAATTCCAAAGATTGACCGGTAGCCAGATCAAAGGTAGCGGAAGTACGGCTGTAGGTAATTGCGCCGCCGGTATAGGAAGAAGTATTGCTGACAGCGGATAAAATACCGTGATCCAAATACGTTGCGGCAGCAGTGCCAGTCATGTAATAAGGCTGGAATGCGCTCCCATTTGCCTGGTAAGCATTTTGCGCGGAAGACAAATATTGCGTGAGAAAATTCTGTTCCACTGCCAGTGCCTGCTGGTAAAGTGCCTGATTGATACGATGGATGGCATCAGAGGAGCCGTCAATGACAGGATATGCCACACTAGTTTTTAAGATGGGCGTGCCGTCGGATGCGGTTAGTGTTGTATTGAAATAAGAAGCACTGGTGCCTTCCATAGGGCTGGTAATGGTAATGATATAGTTGTCCTCATCCCAAAGGACAGCAGCGCCTAAGGATTCACTGACCACACGCACGGGGACCATAGTACGGCTGCCGATAATTTTCGCGGGTACATCCATGGTATATAATAATGCACCGTTTTTATAAATTTCATTTTGCCCGATTTGCAGGGTAAAGGTATCGCTGCCATGGTTTGCGATGACGGTACGGTTTGCTTCATCCCAAACAACTTCAGACCCCATGGCGGTAAAAATGGCATTCATAGGCACCAATGTTCTGCCGCTTTCAATGACAGGTGCCTGGTCAAAGGATACTTTTTCTCCATCTACATAAACCTGTACTTGTTGTGCCGCCCAAGCCGGAGTAACAGCGGACAGTGCCAAAGAAACAACAAGCCCAAGGGCATAAAACTTCCGTTTCATATAGAAAAACACCTCCCAAAAATAAAAGAGCAAAAGGCTTTCTTCTGCTTCACATCACAAGTAGTATACCATAGGAAATGTAGATTTGAAAGAAAAAATGAGACTTTTTGAGACAAAAGCAGATGTAAGATTGGTTCAAACGGCAGAAGAAAAACAGGTGCATGAATAGAACTTTTTTCATTAAAGAAGTACAAAATATTTTTTCGCTGACAGTTTTTGGGGATAATCTGCTCCATTTTACTGCGGACAGGCGCAAATAAAGACAAGCTGCATATTTTGATAGGGGGGAAGAAAATGCAGACGTACGGTGAAGGTATTTTCATTGGCGGCTTCTTTATGTACCAAAGAGAGGCTTTTAACAATCATGAAATATTTTTGAAAGGCACCCAGACGTGAAGGGGGAATTAATATGTCAAATTTGCAAAATGACAGTCATGAAACCATAGTGCGGAATTTTTTCACCATTAAAGGAACTGTAACACTCATTATGACCATTGTTTTTTCTATTTTATCGTTAAAGGGGCAAATTAGCGGAGAACAGTTTATGACAGTATTTTCCGTTGTAACAACTTTTTATTTTGTGACACAGAATCAGAAAAATAAGGAGGATCCATCATGACAGGGAAGGAATTGGCAGCCTTTGCGGAAAGCAAACTGGGAACGGCTTACGTATATGGCATGAAAGGAAAAGTAATGACCAAAGCAGACTATGAACGCCTAAAAACTGCATATGGGGATTTGGTATGGGATAGTGACCGTAATAAAATTGGTAAGGTTTGTGTGGACTGCAGCGGATTGATTGGATGGGCAACAGGGAAACAATATGGTACGGCACAGTTATACGAAAAAGCCATTCGCAGAGAACGGATTCAAACCATTGCGCAAGCACCCATTGGCGCGCTGGTTTGGAAAACAGGACATGTAGGAATTTATTTAGGATTAGTAAATGGAGAGCCTTGGTATATCGCTGCCGATGGCAGCGCTTATGGTGTTAGAAAAGCAAAAATAAAAGGAAGCGGCTTTACCCACTGGCTGTTGATGGGGTATATAGCGTATGAAACAAATCTGATCTCTGCACAGCAAAAGGAGGAAGAAGAAATGGTGGAAAGCAGCAAGATGGTCGTAGATGGAAAAGAAATTACAGTAGAACGTATTTTAAAGGATGGAAAAAATTATATCCGCATTACAGATTTGGCAGAGGCAATGGGTTATAGCGTTAGCAGTTCTGGAAGCACCGCAGTACTCACAAAAAAATAAAGTCTGTATCATCAAAAAAAGAGGCATATGCCTCTTTTTTATTTTTGGTTATTTTTTTCGCAGCAATCTGGAAATGTTACGTAAAGTTAAAGATAAATCTTCTTCATCCAGTTCCATTAAGGCTTCCCAGACCTGATTGAATTGTGCCGGATCTTTCTCTTCCACATCAAAAAATTCCTTTGGCGTTACGGAAAGATAGTCGCAAATGGCAAGAAACTCCGGTAAAGAAGGTAAAGATTTTCCGCAGGAAATATTGTTGATGTAACTTTTGCTGTGCCCCAAATCCTGACTCATGCGGCTTTCGGAAACCCCTTTTTGCACACGTAATTGAATCATCCGGTTACGGATAAAATCCATGTCCATACAATCCCCCCTATGGCATGAAGTGTTCTTTACACTACATGTATCTGTAAATTAGAAAGATACCTTTTGTAAGAAGGATAACATGAATTGAAAGAAAGAACAATGGACATTTTACCGGAAATCAGAGGTTTTTCATAATTTATAACTTGTATTTCATACCTGTTTTGTGTATGATTAGTAAAAGAGAAAGGATGGAGCAAATGAAAACAGTTATTATATATTATTCAAAGAAAAATACAAAAAAGGTTATTGATAAAATCGCGGAAACCTACGAAGTAGATTTGATCAATGCAGAAACAGTATCAGAGGCTGATTTAAGCGGATATGATAAAATTTGCTTCGCATCAGGTATTTACAATGGTTCTTTCCATGAAAGCGTGCTGCATTTTGCAGAAAAAAACCTGCCGGAATGGAAAAAAGTTTTCTTTATTTATACCAGCGGATTCCGAAAGGAAGGATATACCCAATCCATCCATAAAATCTGTGCCAAGAAAAAATGCCGTATTTTAGGTAACTGCGGCGCATTGGGAGAAACAAACTGGTGGCGGATTAAGTATTTTGGATGGAATATCAAAGGGCAGCCGGATCGGGGAGAAATCATGAAAGTAATCCAGTTTTATGGAGAAATGCTGGAAAAAGAATAAGAAAAAGGCAAAGGAAATATCCTTTGCCTTATTTTTTATTTTTGGTTCATAAAAAAGTAATGCTGCTGATTTAAATAATCTCTGGCGGAATCCAAAGCTTCACCGAATCTCTGGAAATGCACCACTTCCCGTTCACGTAAGAAACGTAACGGTGCCAAAACGTCAGGATCATCAGTTAAATCTATAAGATACTCATAGGTGCTTCTGGCTTTTTGTTCTGCTGCCATATCTTCATACAGATCCGTCAGAGGATCGCCTTTAGACTGTAAAGCGGTAGCGTTAAAAGGAATACCGGAAGCTGCAGAAGGATAGACGCCAAAGCCATGGTTGACATAGTAAGGAGAAAGACCTGCTTCTTCCAACTGCGCTTTTGTCAGACCCTGGGTTAACTGATGAACAATGGTACCCATCATTTCTAAATGTGCCATTTCTTCTGTGGCAATATCGTTTAGGGTGGCTTTTGCCTGCGGTGTTACCATGGTGAATTTCTGGCTTAAATACCGCACAGCTGCACCCAGCTCGCCGTCCGGTCCCCCGTACTGTTCAATCATGATTTTTGCCAATCTGCCATCAGGTTTAGTGATGTGAATAGGGAATTCCAATTTTTTTTCATAAATCCACATAGTTTATCTACACTCCTTTCCGCCCATTGTCGTATTCGCATCTTTTTGCCACGGCCAGGGATTTCTTTCCCAAAGCCAATGTTCCGGATCAGCGGCATAACTACGGAAAGAGCATAAGGGTCCAAAGTTTTCTTCGTATTGCAGACGCACTTTGTCTGCCGCTTCAATTACTTCATTATAAGCTGCGATTGCTTCGGAAGAATCTGGATGGGTATTCAAAAATAACCCCAGATCAACAGCTAAAAAATCCAATTCCATCAATTTTTGCATCAACATATTTCGATCCATTTTTCTCACTCTCCTTTCTCATTGAGCCAAATCCAAAATCCCTGGCTGTAAGGCATGGAAAGGGAAGAAAAGGCTGTGCCGCAGATGAGACCCTGTTCGGGAGAAAGGGGTGTTTCATAAGGCTGATTGGCTACCATTGCTTGTGCCAGACCTACGCTGTTTTGGATGCAGGTGTTGCAAGACTCCATTTCTTTTGCATGCAAAGGTTTTTCAGAAGTGTTGGTTTTTTCATTTGCGTTACAGTTTTGTGTGGTATGAGCGGATTTTTCTTTTAAATTCATTTGCATTGCCTCCTTTCATTTGCTGCACTTTCATAGTATGGGGAAAAAATATTTTTGAAACTTGCCCATAGAAAGGAGGGCGGACTTCCGCTTTTGCTAAAAACTGGTACCATAAACAGATCTTACTTAAGAATATTATTTTTCTTTTATTTACTTCCATAGGAGAAGCTGCCGTGACTGCCTTTCTAAGGAACTGATACGAACAAAAAATAGCCAGAATCCCTATAGAAAAAGGATTCTGGCTATTTTTGTTTTCTTATCAAACTGCCCTAATGTGCAGACTTTTTTGTTTAACCGCCCAGATATGCTTGACGGATAGAATCGCTGGAGATCAAATCTTTTCCGGCACCGGAAAGAACGATGCTGCCGGATTCCAGAACATAGGCACGATCGGCTACTTTCAGTGCCATTTCTGCATTTTGTTCTACCAGCAAAATGGTGGTTCCTGTGCGGTTTAATTCCTGAATGATATCAAAAATCTGTTCTACCAGAATGGGAGCAAGACCCATGGACGGCTCATCCAGCATCAATAGTTTGGGATGGCTCATCAGCGCGCGTCCCATGGCAAGCATTTGCTGCTCGCCACCGGATAGTGTACCGGCAATTTGCTTGCGGCGCTCCTTTAAACGAGGAAACCGCTGGAAAATTTTATCCAAATCTTCACTGCTTACTTTTCCTTTGGAATAAGCACCCATTTCCAGATTTTCCATAACGGTCATGTTGAGGAAAATTCTCCTGCCTTCCGGTACATGAGCCAGCCCTTTATATACCAGTTTATAGGCTTCTGCTTTCGTAATATCTTCTCCCAAAAAGGAAATGCTTCCGGTTTTGGAATGGAGCAGACCGGAAATGGTATGAATGGTGGTGGATTTTCCTGCGCCGTTTGCGCCGATCAAAGATACAATTTCGCCTTCGTTTACATGAAAGGAGATGTCTTTTACCGCATGAATCTTGCCGTAATATACATTGATATTATTTACCTGCAACATCAGGGGTGCCTCCTTTCCCTTTGCCTAAGTAGGCTTCAATTACCATAGGGTTATTTTTAATATCATCGGGTGTTCCTTTTGCAATGACACGACCGTAATTTAATACACAAATACCTTCGCAAATACCCATAACCAGATTCATGTCATGTTCAATCAACAGAATCGCAATCTGGAATGTGTCACGAATCTTATGAATGTTCTCCATCAACTCTGCTGTCTCAGAAGGATTCATGCCGGCAGCAGGTTCGTCCAATAATAAGATTTTCGGCTGTGTTGCCAGTGCTCTCACAATTTCCAGACGTCTTTGTGCGCCATAGGGGAGGCTGCCTGCAGGCAGATCTGCTAATCCACCCATATGGAAAAACTCCAGCAATTCCATTGCTTTTTCATCTGCTTCTTTTTCCTTCTTCAGGAAAAAAGGTGTACGCAGGAAGGTAGAACGCAAAGAAGTATCTGTTGCGTTATGTAACCCGGTTTTTACATTATCCAATACAGACATGTGATTAAACAGTCGAATGTTTTGGAAGGTACGGGCAACACCTAATTTATTTACCTGGTAAGTACTTTTGCCAATGGTGTTATATCCATCAATCAAAATGGAACCACGTGTGGGCTGGTAAACGCTGGTCAGCAGATTAAATACCGTTGTTTTTCCAGCACCATTCGGACCGATCAGGCCAGCAATTTCTGTTCTGCCAATGGTCAGTGTAAAATCATCTACGGCAGTCAGACCGCCAAAGTCAATACCCAAATCTCTTGCCTGCAAAATTGCCTGCCCTTGATCACGTTCAGGAATCACGGAGTGAGCCGGATATGGTACTAATTTTACTTTATCAAACATATCAAAGCGCCTCCTTTCCTTTTTTCGCGTTTCTTTGATTGCGGAACCGGTTGATCTGATATTTGGGATTGAGTAAATCTTTTAGCCATATGAACCGATCAGATGCGTTTACGATCATAACGATAATCAATACAATGGCGTAAATCAGCATACGATAATCGCCTACTGCGCGGAATGCTTCCGGCAAAATGGTGATAACGATAGCGGAAATAATGGAACCCATAATGGAGCCCATGCCGCCTAATACAACAATAACTAGAATTTCAATGGATTTATTGTAGTCAAAGGTGCCGGCGGTCAAAATGGAGTAATTATGTCCATATAAAACGCCAGCTACACCCGCAAAGAAAGCGGCGACTACAAAGGTCAGCAGGCGGTAGTAAGTTACATTGATGCCGCAGGCTTCTGCTGCAATGCGGTTGTCCCGGATGGCAGTGATAGCACGACCATGTTTACTGTTAACCAGATGCAGAAGCAAAAACAGCATAATCATAATCACAACAAAACAAATTATATAATTGGAATCCTGAGGCGTTCCTTTTAATCCGGCGGCACCGCCGGTAAAGTTTAAGTTTATGATGACACTGCGGATGATTTCACCAAATGCCAATGTAACGATTGCCAAATAGTCGCCTTTCAAACGTAAAACGGGAATGCCGATGACGACACTAAAGGCAGCGGCTACGAGACCGCCAAAGATCATTGCAATGGGAAAGCGAATCAATACAGGCACAGCAGCGGCTTCCAATGCGATGGAAAGCAGACATCCGCCATATGCGCCTACAGACATGAATCCTGCATGCCCCAGGGTCAATTCACCTAAGAAACCTACATTTAAATTTAAGGAAACGGCTAAAATAATATTGATGCAGATGGGAACCAGCAGGGAAGAAGCATGCCTGCTCAGCAATCCCATCTGAGAAAGTACGAAAACCACCAAAAAGGCGATGACCATGAAACTATAAATTTTGAAATTGCCAGTAAATAATTTCTTTATTTTCATATCGCATCACCTCATACTTTCTCATTGGTCTTCTTACCCAATAGACCGAAAGGCCGAATGGTCAGTACCAGAATCAAAATACCAAATACAATGGCGTCAGAAAGTTCTGTGGAGATATATGCCTTAGAAAAACTTTCAATGACACCCAGCAGAATACCACCAAGCATGGCACCGGGAATGGAACCAATACCGCCGAAAACCGCTGCAACGAAGGCTTTGATGCCAGGCATAGAACCGGTATAAGGACCAATGAAACCATATGTAAGACCATAAAATAATCCTGCAATAGCGGCTAGACCAGAACCAATGGCAAAGGTAACAGAGATTGTACGGTTTACGCTGATACCCATCAGTTCTGCGGCGCCTTTATCTTCAGAAACGGCACGCATTGCCTTGCCGATTTTTGTCTGATTGATGAAAAAATGTAACGCAATCATGATTATGGTTGTTACAAGTAAAGTGATGATACTTTGACCAGAAATCGTAATTTGACCAAAGTGAATGGCTTCCATCTGAAAAAGCCGGGGGAAACTGTACTGGGTAGAGCCAAAAATCAAAAGAGCCAGGTTTTGCAGTAAATAACTTACACCAATGGCGGTAATTAGTACGGCCAGAGGGGATGCGTTACGCAACGGACGGTAGGCAATGGCTTCAATGACAACACCAAGTACGACGCAGACTGCCACAGCGATCAAGATGGCAATGATAGATGGCAGCCCCAAAGAAGAGACTGACACGATCACAGCAAAAGCGCCAACCATAATAATGTCGCCATGTGCGAAGTTCAGCATTTTGGCGATACCATAAACCATGGTGTAACCCAAAGCGATCAGTGCATAGATGCTGCCAACGCTAAGCCCGCTGATGAGATTGTTAATCAGACTCGTAAAAAAATTCATCATGTTCTATCACTCCACGGGAAAAAATAATCAATACGACGGGATATCTTATTATAGGAAATAAAAATCTACTCGACTCATTTTTTCAGGATGAAAAAACGAGCCGAATAGAGTTTTCTATGATTTCTATGTTTTTATCTTTTGTATATGAAAAATGGGAAAAGGCATTTTTTAGACAGGATGTATGTTTCGAAAACATACATCCTTTTTATCTTTTGTATTTTTTAATTCTTTTGTATGCTTGAGAGGAAATACCTCTTTTTTTTGGTAAAATATATCGCTGCGAAAATTTCGAGTTAAGCAAAGGTTTTATTCCATCACTTCGTATGCACCGTTTTTGATTACGACTGCGGTTGCATCCTTCTGGCATTCGCCGTCAGCGGTCCATGTCATTGTACCAGTCAAACCGTCTACGGTGATCTGGGTCATTGCTG
>CALWKY010000059.1 GCA_944381395.1 uncultured Lachnospiraceae bacterium | reverse complement strand
TATATTCTTTTACTTCTTTTTGCATCTGTATATATTCGGCTTCCTGCAGCTCTTTTGATAGATATACCATCGCGCAAAAAAACAGCAGACACACTACAAGGCTACTGATAATCACAATACTTGTTACACGGAATAATTGTTTTTTTAACTTATTTTCATCCATTTTAGGTTCTCCATCAGATAGTTCTGTTATCTTATTTTTTTATCAACCAATTTAGTCTATAAATTGTTCCAAAATCTTTCGTTTTGCCTCCTGTTTTGGCAATGGAAAATGATAAAAATATCCTTGTATCACATCACAACCCATGGAACGCAGAACATCTGCCTGTTGCTCTGTTTCTACGCCCTCCGCCAATATAGTCATTTGTAATTCGTGTCCTACCTGAATCATTAACTTTAAAATGGTTTTCCCTTTTGTGGTTAAAATCCGGTCTATTAATCCTTTATCCAATTTCACACCATCTACGTTATACTTCTGCAAATCATAAAAAGAAGTAAAACCTTCCCCAAAGTCATCTAATACTATACTGACGCCATACTCTTTTAGTGCAACAATATTTTGCTGCATCTGCGCTGCATCCTTTGTTTCTGTACTTTCTGTAATTTCTAAAATCAATAACTCTCTTGGAAAATGATATTTTTCCATTATATCTTTCACACGCTGTGCAAAGTCTACTGCAACAAAGGTTTCTCTGGAAAAATTACAAGACACAAAGAAATTTTCTACGTTTTGATTTTCCAACTCCTCTAAAAATATACATACTTCTTCCAGGCAATAATAATCCAGTTTACTAATCATTTTTTCCTGTTCCATCAATGGTACAAAATCGCTTGGAGACAGTACACCTTTTTGCGGATGATTCCAACGAGAAAGCGCCTCGCCACCTACAATCTTTCCATTTTCGGCATTTACATAAAATTGGATATATAACTGAAATGCGTGATTAGAAAAAGCCTCTTCCACTCTCTCTTGCAGTTGTCTTTCTTGGAAATATTTTTGACGCATTTTTTCCGAGAAATGCATATATTCTACTTCCTCTTTTGCTGCCAACTGAGCTGCCTGCAGCGCATGGAACATCATTTCGTCTAAGTCTCTGTCCTGTTTTCTTAAAGAGAATATTCCTACTGATACCTTAACGTCAAACGATTTTTCATATTGCTTGGAATAGTTATGGATACGCTCCAATATTGTATGAAGAAAATCTTCTGTTTTCTTCATGTCATACTCTTGTTTTAAAAGGACAAAACCATAATTTGATATACTTGCTAAAATATCTGTATCTCTTGTATACTCCTGCAAAACAACTGCGCAAAAGTATAAAAAAGCATCTGTTTCTTTGCTGCCGGCAACTTTACGCAGACGATTCACATCTACGTAAAAATAAAGCAATTGATAAAGCACACGATTTTTATCAGACACAAACTGTTTGTAATATCTTCTGAGATACTCAATATTACCAAGCCCGGTTGTTTCATCTGTTTCAATGTCTTGCTGCGCTGCTTTTAGTTTCTTACGATAACGATGTATAACCAAAAGCAGCACAATAGCCAAAGTCAGGATGCCCACTGACAATCCTGCCGCGAACTGCTGATAATCTGCACCTTGGGGATGGCTCAATGCTGTTTCTAAAAAAAGACCATTTAGCGTTTCCTGAGAGACTTCTGTCAAGTAAGACTGAAGCTCTTCCTTTAACTTCTCTGGTGCAGTATCGGTAAATGAAAGATAATAAGAAACGTTCTCCTGATTTTGTACTATATGCAGCACTGTAATCGCATTGGCACCACTCCATGATCCTGTTTCTTTGGAATTGGCAGATATGATATCTACCTGGTTATTTTGAAATAAGTGTTCTCTATCATCTTTCTCATCTAACTGATAATAGATCATATCAAAAGAACTTTGTTGTGAAAACTCTTCTAATAGATCTGGAACGACACCTTCAAATGCATGTGTTTTTTCATTATAGTATTCCACCGGATACGCGTTTGGATTTCCAGCAATATAGATAATCGTTTTTTCTTCCACTTTCTTCGCCTCTGCAATTATTTTTCGGACTCATTTTTACGTTCAAACAGTGCCATATTATGACTTGGACATTCTTCTTGCAGTGTTTGGATCTGTGTATTTATGTTCATTGATTTTTCATCCAAATTATGTAGTAAAGATGTTACCATTTCTCGAACATTTTTCACACGTGCCTGATAGTGCTCCAGTTCCTTGTTCGCTTTTTCTACTTGTTGTTTCCATTTTTGGCGGTCTTTCTCTTTGTGTTGTTCTGCCTCTTTCTTTAATTGCTCCGCATAACGGGTTGCTTCCATCCATGCAGCGCTTATCATCATCTGATCATTTTGCAGCGTTTCTACGCGTTGTTTGGTTTCCTGCAATTCTTGTTCCAGTTGCTTAATTTTTTCCAGATATTGTTCTTCTATTTTTTTATGTTCTTCCGCTTTCTCTAATATTTTTTTAGAAAATTCCTCTTCTTGAGATGAGATATATTGATATACACTCGACTTATTATAACCAAAAAAGCCTTTTTTCAGCTGTTCTAAATTCATATACGCCCCTCCTATTTATTTAAATGTAATCTTTTTGCGTTCAATGTTTCCCCAAACAGTTTTTCTTTTATGGTAACCAATCAAAGCTGTTGCCCGAACCCATGCCAAAATCAATCTTAAGCATGATACTTCTACGACACATAATCCAATCGCTTTCAACACATCTTTTATGGTTAATTTCAAATCAATAGTATGTATTCTGGCAAAAAATGCGGTCAAAGATAATACGGCAGAATATATCACATAAATAAAAAAGAATAAAATCATAAATGGTACATTGATTAAGTCAACCAGAAACGCCAAAACAATGGAGAAGATGCCAAAAATCTCAATATATGGGGAAAGCAGCTCATAAATTAAAAAATAGAGGTAAGAGATCATTCCAACCAAACCATACTTGGGATTGATCAGCATTCTTCTGTGAAGCATCATACTTTGAAATAACCCAATATGCCAACGCCTGCGTTGTTTGCACAAGTCTGATAATTTTTCCGGTGCCTGTGTCCAGCAAATCGCATCTGTAGCATAGCAAATCCGATATGGAATATTGTGCTCTCTGCAAAATACATGGAGTTTCACCACTAACTCCATATCTTCTCCCATAGTCGAAGCATCATATCCCCCGGCATCAATCACTATATTCTTTTTAAATAAACCAAACGCTCCGGAAATAATAATACTGCCATTGAATCTATCAAATAGAATACGTGCTGCTAAAAACGAACGGTCATACTCTAATACCTGCATACAGGGAATGATTTTATCTGGCAAATGATAGGAAACCACTCTGCCATTTTCAATCTTTGTTCCATTACAAGGACGCACAGCACCGCCAACTGCTACCACATTGCTTTCTTCCAACACCGGTCGCACGATTTTTTCCAAGGAATCATGCTGCAAAACGGAATCTGCATCCATACAAATAAAATAAGGATATTTTGCCGCATTTACGCCCATATTCAGCGCATCTGCTTTTCCTCCGTTTTGTTTGCAGATTAAAGTAATGGGAACTTTCCAATCATAGCTTTCATAAACTGCTTTTTCTGGCTGACATGGAATTTTCCGCTGGATTGGTCTTTTGATTTCCTGCATATGAAATGCCTTGCAGATCACTTCTGCCGTATGATCACTGGAGCCGTCATCTACAATGATAATCTCATACAGTTTATATTCCAGTGCCAAGAGAGATCTTATACTGTCCTCAATGGTTACCTCCTCATTATAGGCCGGTATAATAATGGTTACAGGGACATAATACTGTCCTTGCAGCTCATTTTTCAGCCAGTTTCTTCTTTTTAGTTGATATAAAATAGAAGATCCAACCGTCACAGACAAGAAAAGAAAACTGGCATATCCAATCATATACAGAATAAAATAAGCCCCAATATAATCAAAAAAAAGTTTATAAACATCTGTCATGCTATTCTACACCTCCGCATGCTGCAGTTTCGTAGACTCCAAATGATATGTTATCATTTCCCTTGCATAGCGATCATTCCCCAAAAGGATATCTTTCAGATCAGAATATTCCACATGATGCGCTGTCAAGCTTTGGGCTGCTGCATATCGGATATACCAATTTCCACTGCAAAGTGCATCCTTTAATACCTCTATCACTTTCTCTTGCCCATATAAGCTAAGAGCAGATGCTGCTACCGTTGCATATTCCCAATGATCTGGATCGTTATCCTGTACAAAATGAAGCAGCGGTTCCAATGCAGGTGCATAATAGTATTTTCCAAAATAACGGATTGCAGAAAGACGAAGTTCCTTATCCATTGTTTCATTTTGCATAATAGAAAACATTTGTACAGGATAATTTCCGCTTTGAAAACGGATATAATTGAGTATCCCTTGCTGTGTATGTACAGAAAAAGAAGAAAACGCTATCCATAATTTTTGAATCAACGCTTCATGATCTCCTGTAAAAGAAAGAAGCCCCTCTGTAAGAATTTTTTCATGGATAAAAACCTTTCCATCATCCTGTAACTGTAAAGCCGCTATCACATGATCCTCATTTCCAAAATCGTAAAGGGCTTGTAGGGCATTACAGCGGCAATACAAATTATCTTTTTCTAAGTACTTTAATAATATATCCTGCAACGAATCCATCGGTCGATACCTTCTCGTTTTGCATTGGGAAAGAAAATAAGTAAAATATCCCGCCTGAAGATTTTCTTTATCTAAATATTCTACTGCTAAATATAGGACAACCGGTTGAATTTGGTTTAAATACAAATCAAAACAGTTTATTGGTTCCTTTTTCATTTCACTGATTACGCGGTAAAAAACAATTAAACCATTGATACGGCGTAATTTTTTCGCCAAAAAGTGTAAATGATTCTCCGTTATTTTACCATTGTTTTCTATATTTTGCAGCTGAAATGCGATCTGATTTTTCATTTTACGGTATCGTCTTTTCAGCAACGGTTCTCTGTGTTGCAGCAAGAGATTGTAAATTATATTAAATACGATCATGCTAATACACACGGCACCGTAAATATAAAGCATGACTTCTATCTTCATTTTTAACCTCTTTTCTATCCGACGGATGATGCATCGTTCGAATTCCAATATTCTTTTATGATGTAATAAGATTCTTTTAATCTTTCATGGTATGTTACGTTCTCGCCCCACCCTTGGAGTGCAAAAGAATCCATATTAATCCGCCCATTCGTATGCTCATTGTCCGCAATTCCTAAATACATCTCATCAATAGGGATCAATTCCACGCCATAGCATTCATAATAATCATCATGAATCATCATTTCAGAAGGATTTCCAAAATTCAGTAACTGCCATGGAATTTTTAATTCTACACCATTTTCAGTGAATATAAAATCAGCCAATGAATTAAAGTCCTCATCTGACGGATTTGCATTTCCATAGGTAAAAAGTCCTGTTTCGTAAGTTTCTGCAGTAGCTGACCAGTTTCCTGTCAACAGCGGCGTTGCCGTCTGCAGCATCAGGTGAATGGGCTTAAATACAGGTGTATCAGGATCAACTTCATTGACATAGGCATCCTGGTCATGGGTTTCATGATAGTACATGGCACGTAATGTTTCATACCGCTCTTGTACCAAAAGGCGGCTATTCTCTTTTCCATCGATCACAATTAAGAAGTCACAAGCACGGGTAAAGGAAATATCGTAATTACTGCAATAAGTACTTCCTGTTTTCTGTGTCGTATCAATGGGAATATAAATTTGATCCGTTTCAGGAGATAAATCATCTTTCTGAACCAAAAAATAAAGAAATTTCTCATCATATTTCATAGATAGAGAAAGAGCGTCATTTTTTACCACCAAATCTTCCTCAGTCCATTCTGAAGTATCTCCATCTACGTAGCAAATACTTTCTTCTTCTCCCGGGTCAAATGCCAGTAAGCCAAAATACTGTTCATTGGTCTGGTAATCACTCCAGTACGGTGTATTCAGCAAATCAACTGCATGCATGGTATTCCAGGTGCGTTTAAACCATTCATCCTGCCAGGTAAAGATGCAGCTGCCAGCGCATCCTACAGACATGATATCTTCATAACAGTCTATAATCGCCTGTCCCTGCTCATCTTCTAACATATTTCCTTGGTTTCTTCCCGTATTGTAATCCCGTTGTGCCATACCTCTGCCCGTAGATACACCATATTCCGAAATTACTACAGGCATCGTATGATGTTCTGTTAACATGCTTAAATAGGTACGATATGTATTGATACGTCCATCTTCTGTGCGAAAGAAACCGCTTTTATCCTCTACATAATTCAGATAATCCGGATAGTAAGGATATACATGATAAGAAGCAAACTGACCAGATAAAAAAGCATCTGTTGTTTGAATATGCTCCACATCTACTTTGGCACACTTCATAAAAAAGGCTGTAATATCTTCCGGATAATCAAAAGGATCTGTTGTCGGCCAGTTAGAAAAAGCAATCAGTCTTTGCTGTTTGTATCGTTCCGATTCATAAGCAATGATTTTATCTCCTACTTCGCAAAGCATCGCTTCAAATGGGCTGGCGTCCTCTGTGGTATACATATAAGTTCCTTCATAAGAATTACGTTCCGGATACTTATGATTTGTGTAAACGACAGTAACATCCTCCCACTCTACCCCTAGAATATATCCGATTACCCACGGTGAAACATCACTTCGATAACTGCCTGAACCAATGCCATATCCTAAATTCAAGTTCTTTTTGCCATGCAGGATATCCACTACTGTTTTACAGTCATCTAAAAAAGTCTGCTGGAAATCTTCATCATAAGCATCCCGATGGGAATTTTGTATATAGTCATTCACCCAAACACCATGGATTAAATAAAGGGGATCTTCCCGGTCTTTGTTATACTCATAAAAAGCATCATAAAAATCATTATGTAAAATGGTATATACGCGGATAGTATTGGCTCCCATCTCTTGAATCCAGGCAAACCATCTAAGATAAGTCTCTTTGTCAATGGCAAAATCTGTTGCCCATTCACCAGGAATACCTACGCCCATATTGACGCCCCGTATTTCAAAAGGCTCTATTTTGCCATCCTTCTCCATATAAATGGTATCTGCATCGGTAGTCATAAATGTTGTCACCGGTGTATCTGGATGCAAATCCACATAAATACCTAAACGATAGTAAGCTTCATTCCAAGCAAACACAAGAGCAACCACAATACAAGCGGCGATGATAAATTTTTTCATAGACGCTTTTCCTCCTTTGCATTAGTGGTTAAACTTCTTGACCTTTGATTCATGGCAGTACTGCCGTAATATTTCAATATTTTCATCCATCCAAGCACCCCGTTCCTGGATAAAGGTTTTCAGCTGCTCTATGGCATCTTCATATGTTTCAGGATTTCTCTGTGCAGGATATAACGGTGTATATTCCGCAAAGGTATATCCCCATACTTCAAAATTTCGTTCAATAGCAGGTCCTAACCACTGAACTGTCTCGTCAATGTACTCCATCAAATATTCATCACTCAAATAGGTTTCTCTCAATTGTCTATAGCGTTGAATAACACGTTCTACAAAATGCTCGTCTTTCATCAGCATATAAAACCATGTAGTATTCTGTAACTCAAAGCGCTGCGGTTCTGTTTGGCTAAAGTGGAAATTATCGCAGCAAGAATTAAAGTCCCAAATACACATTTTATATTTTCCGCGAACATCTTCATAGATATAGGTAGATCTGGCGCCAACATCATAGTTACAGGTAAACTCATTGATAATAAAATAATCCGCCAGAGAATCCATATCCGCATCATTCCACCAAGCATACGGCTCCGTATCATAGTCATAGGAATATAGACTTTTCTCAAAGTCAGAGAAATCATTGCGTATATAGTCAATTCTTTCTTGGGTAAGATTTCCCGTTCCTGGGTATACAATATCCATAATCCATTTATTTCTCATGGAATAAACAGAAAATGTTTCAATGTTTTTAATAGGATTGCTGCTGCCACGGTCTAGACGCAAAACATAACTCACCACAGAAGACCCATCTTCCGGCATACTCATACGCAATCTGCTGTCTTCTCCATTGGTGATGGTTTCCGTCAACACATAAAGCCCTTGGTACGCACCATTGATTATTACCTCGCAAAAGCGTACGTTGGGCGCATAATCCATAATCTCTCCTGCGATGTTATACCACATATAATTTCGGATTAACGTTTTGTCCAAATATGGACCGTGTAAAGCCCATTCATGATGTGCATCCATGCCTAACAAAGAAACATCTTTATTTTCCTCGCTATCTTCTTTCGTAATATTGAGCAGATACCCTTTCTTGTCAAAATAACGGGAGGTATTTCCTCGGATACGGATACGGGCAGAAAGTTCCTGAGATGGAGTATCTGTCACATGATGATTCTGCTCCGGATCATCTATCACTTTTACGTTACATACAATGGTAGAACTTCCGTCTTCTGCCATTGTCACCTCCTGGTATTCATAGTCTGCGGCATCCTCATTTTCCGGTACTGTAGATACAATCGGTTCCCCTGGAATTTCTACTCCATTCGTATCTATAATCAGTAATGGCAAGTGTGAACACAGTTCTGTTCCATCACAGCCGCACGTTTCACTTGCTGATCTGGATGTAAGATGTTGATGAACACGGTTATTGGGATTTGTTTTGCTTAAGACAGTGGCACCAAAGGAGGCAACTAAAACTACAATCATGGCAATCACACCCATCAGGCGATATTTCATGTTTTTACCTCCTTTCCTTCATCTCTTAACCGCTGATTTCATCATTTTGTGTTACAAAATTACAATATTCTATATTTCCTATCTCATAAATGGCATCTGTAATGCTTTTATGATTTCCTGCTGCAAATTGCGCCTTTTCTCCACGATCCAATAGTCGTTTGCTAATCTCATAAATAAATTCCACACTGTTTTCTGTTGTGTTTTTAACCCGAAGAATTGCTTTTCTATCAAAATATTGGAAAATCAACGCTTCAATACGTTCTTCATTGGTCCGTGAAGTACGAATGATCATAAGAATTCTGTTTTCGTTTTTAATACGCCCAAAAATCAGCAATACGAGAAATGTAAATGCACTGCCAACACCGGCAACTAAAAAATCTCCTGCGCCGCAGCAAATGCCCACTACAATCGCCCAGAAAATATAAATTGTATCCCGTGAATCCTTAATTGCTGTACGGAAACGTACAATGGACAGCGCACCTACCATACCTAAAGAAAGAGCAATATTATTGCTAATTACAATCATAACTGAGGTAGTAATTACAGTTAATGCCATCAGGGATACATTAAATTTTTTACTGTAAATACTGCCTTCATGGGACAGCATATAGGATAAAAAGATAAAAAAACCAATGATAACTGATGCAAGCAGACGCAACATAATACTTTCTAAATCCAACTGCCCTGTTGTTTCAAAAAGTTCATACAATACTTCCCTCATACTCATTCCCCTTTTTCATATCCATATTTCATACTTACACTTCTCGCCAAACAATACTTACTTACCGATAACGCAGAACGATCTGCTCCATTTACCAAGTCTTTGATATAGCTTAACAAAAAACCATTATACTTTACTTCTAACACGCAATGGAAAGCATCAAAAACAGGATATGTATTTAAGTTCGCTGAAAATAAATCAAAATTTGTCTCTGTAGCACGGATGTTATGATCAAATGTAATGCGGATTTTATTTTCTTTTGCAATAAATGCCTTTCTTTGATAATCCACAATCGTTTTCGGTCGATAACAATACATCTGCATCATCCCATAACATTCTGCCGCAAAAGGGTCTTGGTATTGCAGCAGCGAATCATACTTCCCTGAAGTTAGTTCCAATGCATCTTTTCGTTCAATGCGCAAAGAACGTTTCTTTTGATAGGCACCTTCTTTTTGTTTCATCTCTAACATTGCAAAAGAAGCATTTGGGTCATAGATGCGAAGTCGAATTTTTCTTCGTAACTCAATCCCATCGATCTTTTCTCTGAAATCTCTTTCATCAATGGAGTCAAAGTACATCGAGCGGATAGTATATCCATTCACTCCATTATGCGCATCTTGCATCATCACTTGTTCTAATTTACCTGATAACCGATGCATCTCCGATATCGGCAACAAGAACTTTTTTTCTTCTCTATAAACTTCATTCAAGGTAATCCCCCCAACGAAAAAAGCTGCAAAAAATCCAGGTTCTACCAAGATTCTTTGCAGCTTGACGATCATAACAGATTTCTGTCTTAGACTCACAGCTTTGCGTCATCGTTTTTCAACGATTTTGCCGCCGATATACCAATCAAAGTAACTTTCTTTGAAATGCGTTTTCATCAAATAAAAACTTTATACATAATCATATTATCTCAAAATAGAAGAAATGTCAATTTTTGCTTTCACAAATATGCTTATTTTACCGTAAAATCTTCTAAAACCTTCCTTTATTTATACTCTATTTTTCAAATAAAAAAGGCAGACCAGATGGAAAAAAGATTTACAATGAATTTCGCATCAAACTGCCTTTTTGTACTTCGTATCTCATAAAAACTCATAAACCAATACTAAGCATTTTTAAAAAATTTTTTATCCTCTTTTTTTATGCTATAGAACTTTCGTTTTTCCTGATACATCAGTCGATCAGCTTCTTCAAATTGTTCCTCAATATTATAATTGATGGATCTCCAAGAAATACCAGTTGAAAAGCTGATGTTTTCTGCCTGCATTTTTTCTTCTGCAATATGAACTGCATTATAAAATGCCAATTCTTCCATCGCAGTGTCTACCACTACGAATTCATCTCCACCTGTACGGTAAACCCTTTCAGGGAAAGCATTCCAAAGATGCGTGGCAACGCGGCAGATCAATTCATCTCCTGCACTATGACCATATGTGTCATTTACCATTTTTAATTCATTTAAATCAAAGTACGCAATTCCGATTCTGGTAAATCTTTGGCTGTGTGCCTCTTTTACAGTTTCGATAAATTTATTCCGGTTATAAATGCCTGTCAATGCGTCCTCATAGCTTAAACGTCTTAACATTTCTGTTTGGGCAATCAGCTGCTTTTTCTGTAATTCAACCTGTTCTTTCAAATATTGGTAAGACTGGTTTGCCATCTTTGCAGGAAAGCCAATATCATCCGCAGCCATATCATCATATGGATTAGATACATGTAAATGACAACATTTGAAAGACTTGCCACTCCAACGAAAAACTGCTGTTATACGTTGGTGTACACGCAAACTGACACCTGTTTCCGGCTTGGTAGCAATCCACATTTTTCCAGTGCACAAATAAGCGTATGGCGCTATTTTTTGAACAACATATTCTTCTTGGAAAATTTCACACGCTGGAATCTTCCCCTGAAAATTTCTAAAAAGATTAGTTAGCGCAACAATTCCACGGGCGTTTTCATATTCGCCTGCACCCTGCCAAACAATGTCATCATCAAACTGAGCGATTACAAATTCAGAATCATTCTCGCAATAATATTTATGGATCATCTGTTTTGTTTTTTCCAAAACTAAATCTTTTCTTTTTTGTTCATTATATGTTTTTTTCGTAAACGCCCCCTCCTGACTAAAACACTGCTTCTTTGTTTGCTATTATAACATGTTAGAATGCAAACGAAATTTCTATTTTACAATATCTTAAAAATATCACCGTATCATAGCAACTTCATTTATAAAAAACAAGCATGAAAATAATCTTTATTGAATTTATAAGCTGATTCACTCTTTCATCCATTCTTTATATTGCAAAATAGTATAAGTTTCTTCAAATAATTATTCGCAGAATTTTTAGATTAGTTTATCATAAAAAGGAAAAAATATCTATACTATTTTGAAATTTTATGACGTTTTGAAAATTTTTTAATGAATAGGATCCCTTGTCAATAAGCATAACATTATTGTATTTATTTATCGCTTTCTTTCACGGAAAACAACGGGTTATTCTAATCCCCTATTGTATTCTGCTTACTAAAATCAGTTAACTTTCTAAACTATCCAAAGTAAACCTCTTTTCTTTCCTAAAACCATTGATTCAGGGTTTCTTTTTATTTTTTATCCACGTTTTTTTGATCATTCTTTCTCCCAGCTCGAGTATATCTAAAACAATATCTGTAACAAAAAGGCTTTATCCCTTATTCTAATCTTTTTATCCAGATCATTTTCATTCTTTCATACATGATACGCCTCGTCTGAAATAGGCTAACGTTTCTATTCCATTCTAATTTCTCATAAATAAAAGTATTTTATAAAAAAAGCCAGCTGCCGCTGACTTTTTAATCATCTAGATATATTCTGATACCTGTCATCCACTATAATGACATTATGGAAAAAATCTAATTTTAGCCGTTAGCATAGGCTTTTTATTTGCACGGAACATACGTTGAATCAGTGTCTATTGATTCCTCTCATTGCTCATTTTTTTATTAACCTTATTCCGATACATAATACTGTCAGCTTGTTTTAAAATAACATTCGGATCTTTCACAGCATATGGCGGCTTACATACAACAAATCCAACACTTACTTTATTATACGCGCTAGGAGCACCTTCGTTCCAATTTTTGCATTCGGCTATCGAATTGACCTTTTCTTCTGTTAAAACGCCATAATAGATCGCGACAAATTC
>CALWKY010000058.1 GCA_944381395.1 uncultured Lachnospiraceae bacterium | reverse complement strand
GCATGTGTTAGGCACGCCGCCAGCGTTCATCCTGAGCCAGGATCAAACTCTCAAATTAAAGTTTTGTCCTAACCAGTTTTTTCTGGCTATCCTCAGATTTTTTTCAAGTGATTCTGCAACACTTTTTTCGTCTTGAATTGACTTGGGTTTGTATGGTATCTTACTGTTCAGTTTTCAAAGATCAGGTTTTGCATAATACTGCGGAAGTTATTATATCAACTAAATTTTTCTTTGTCAATACTTTTTTCAACATTTTTCGAAGTTTATGTTTCAAATTCATGTTGTTTTTTCGCAGTCACGAGTTATAATTTTACACGCTTTTTCTTATTTGTCAATACCCTTTTTCAAATTTATGAAAAAAAAGAAAAAACGTATGACATTTATTCTGTCATACGTTTTTTCATAAAAGGTTTTAGCGAAATCTGTTAGTGATTGTTAGATTTCTGATTGGTCTTGCTGTTAGTCTTACTGGTCTTTTCTGCTTTCTTGCTGTTTTCCATGGAGATTTCGTCAGCAAACTCACTGCGCTGATTACCGTTGGTGCGGTTCATGTTCTTTTCGTTCTTGGAAGTCTTGTCCATATTCTGGTTCCTCCTTGGGATATGTTAATCATTACGGATTCATTCCGCACTTCTATTATGCTTCCAATTTCTAACGATTATACATTCAGTTTCTTTTTTAAGTATCTTTTTTTATAATGATCTTTTGCATACCCCGTAACCCGGCGATAGATACGTACATTTTCTATACCGCCAACGACTCCAATCACAAACATACCCTGTAAAAACTTTCCAACTATCATACGTTCTGCCAAAAAATCCGAAGCTTTGCGAATCTCCACATCAATTTCCTCTGCAGAAAAAACACGTCCAGCCGCAATTTCTTGTTCCAGTGCTTCAATTTCCTCTTGTTTGATCTGTTTATCCTTCCCTTTTGCCATAGCGCCACAAATTAAACGCAGGGCATATACTTTTTCTGCAGTTTGATTAACAGAAAATCCATATCCGGCAGCAGTTTCATAGATCCCACGGAATAGTACAGCTAAAAACAAAGGTATATCCGGCAGCCCCACGCCAACTAATCCCAGCAGTACACCTTCCGCTCCTGTCATAGCAGCTGCAAAATTCCCTCTAGATCCTATTTTTTGTTCCAATTTATTTAAACTTCTTCTGGTTGGTCTTTTTTGTAAGGTTTCCTCTCCTTGAGAAAACTCTTTCTCTATTTTTTCCCAGTTGATTGTTTTGCCAATCAGAAAATCTCCTTTGGCAAAAATCAAACGAAAGGCTTGAAAAAAGGCTTTTCTTAAATTGTCCCGCACCGCAGAAGGGATTTTTTCTTCGATACCAGCCAATGCTGAAGATTTTTCCTCTCTGAGTTGTTCCAAACGCTCCCGTTCTTCTTTCCGTTCCAACCGATGAATTTCTTTTTTCAAAAATTGTTTCATATATACACCACGCTCGTTATTTCTTTAGAAAAAGACAGCACAATAACTGCCTATAAAAAATTTCTTCCGGCAATTGTTTATGCTGTCATTTTTATTACTTGTCTTCTTTCTTATCAAAAATTTTAGTGAAATCTGTGCTGCCCAGTCTTTCACGCATAGCCGTATCCGCTTGTACCTGCTTCATGCCAAAATAATCCATGACACCTAAATTGCCGCTTCTCAATGCTTCTGCCAAAGCCATAGGTACTTCCGCTTCTGCTTCTATAACCTTTGCTTTCATCTTTTCCACTTCTGCTTTCATTTCCTGTTCCATAGCAATTGCAGTTGCCCGTCTTTCCTCTGCTCTGGCTTGCGCAATTTGCTTGTCGGCTTCCGCCTGCTGGATCTGCAAATGCGCACCTACATTTCGTCCAATATCCACATCTGCAATATCAATGGAAAGGATCTCAAAAGCCGTTCCGTTATCCAGACCTTTAGACAATACCGTTCTGGAAATAGAATCCGGGTTTTCCAGCACAGTTTTATGGCTTTGAGAAGAACCTACTGTGGTGACAATCCCTTCGCCTACTCTGGCAATAATCGTTTCTTCTCCTGCACCGCCTACTAAACGTGCTAAATTAGTACGTACGGTTACCTTTGCGATTACCTTTACTTCGATGCCATCAATAGCAACAGCACTGATCCAAGGTGTTTCAATAATTTTCGGTGTTACGCTCATTTTGACTGCTTCAAATACATTACGTCCTGCCAGATCAATAGCCGCGGCACGCTCAAAAGAAAGGTCCAAATTGGCTCTATGGGCGGCAATCAATGCATCTACTACATTGTCCACCCGTCCACCGGAAAGATAGTGGCTCTCCAACTGGTTGGCATTGACATTCATCCCCGCTTTTTGTGCTTTAATGAGGGGACGGATAATCTTATCAGGGCGTACTCTGCGCAAACGCATACCAATTAAAGAAAATATGCTTACCTTTACACCAGCAGATACTGCAGAAATCCATAGCCCTACTGGTACAAAGCTTAAGAAAACAACCACTAAAACAAGTAAGAAAAAGATAGGGATAATCAATGAAAATATATTGAAATCCAAATAAAACATAAACTGCCTCCTTTACCTATGATTTGCAACAAGTACGACGATGATAACCAATACCAGCAGAAGCAAAATCGCCCCGCCTGCTATGAGTAAAAATCCCATTGACATTTCTGATCATTTCCTCCTGATATCTGACAGCTTTACTTTTTTAAGCGTACTTCAATACGGCTTTTCTTTACCTGTACTACCTGCACGTTTTGCCCCGGTTCCATAAATCCATCTATGGAGCAAACATCGTATCTTTTTCCTTCAATTTCAGCGGTACCAAAAGGACGTAATGTCGTTTCTGCAATTCCGCATTTTCCTTCCAAATCAGAAAAATCCTCCGCTAATGCCTCCGCATTCTGGCGGTCCTGCAAAATAACGCGGCCAGATAATCCGCTTTTTTTCAAAAAGAAAATGGTAATGGCAAATAATACAATAATCCCAGCTGTCATGGCAAAAAAGGCGCCAATACCAAACTCCATGCCCACCATAATCACTGATGCTGTCAGACAAAGCACCCCGGCAATGCCAAATATGCCAAATCCAGGTATCAGCATTTCCGCAAAGCAAAGAGCAAAACCGGCCAAGGCCAAAACAATCTTTGTCCAAAGCATAATCATTCCCCCTTTTTTTCATACTACACTTTCATCTTAACATAATATAACCGAGAAGCAATCTTTTTCTAATGATTTTAAGAAAAAAATAAATATCTAACGATTTATTTTTATTTTCCACAAAAAACACCAAAATCCTGCTTTCAAATTCTGGATAAAAAACTGCGCAAAGCAACCTCTTTTAAAGAAAATATTCCTATTCTTTCCTTTGATTTCTTAAAGGAGATTGCGGTGTAGTCTTCCAAAGAAAACAATACAGATAAAAAAGAAACAGCCAAACTCCTTACTTGAATCAGAAATTTAGCTGTTTTTTCTTTTATAATAAATAAGTCCCTAACTACAGGAATTTTCTTTCTATGAAATAATAAAATGATACGCCTATTGCAGAAATCATTAATAAACCAACTGACGAACCGGTACGATAATCCGCTGCCCAGATTGTATGTTCGTATTTTTCATACTGTTTAAAGTCAGAATGTCTTCAACCATTTGTTCGGTTTTTTCCGTTTCCAAGCGATAGGTCTGCGCAATTTTCCAAAGTGTATCCCCGGAATGAATCTGTACTGTTTGATAGTGTACTTTTGTTTCTACTTTCTTTTGTCCGCCGAAAACCAGCGTGCCAATGCCTAATATCAGAACTACTGTTAATAATAACAAAAACCCCCGTTTTGCTGCGTAAGATGTATTCTGTTTCTTTGTATGTTTTTTCATCTGTTTCATATAACCGCCCCCTATATCGAACAAATTTTCTGATTTATACTCATTTTATACGAACATATATTCTTTGTCAATAGATTTCGAAAAAAATTCGAACATTTGTTTGATTTTTACAAATAAATATGTTATAGTGAATTCAGAAATTGTAAGAGAGGTGACCATTTATGAATGATTTATCTGCAAAACAACAGCAAATTTTAGAATATATGAAATCAGAAGTAAAAGAAAAGGGCTATCCCCCGTCTGTACGGGAAATTTGTGAAGCAGTAGGGTTGAAATCCACTTCTACCGTCCACGGTCATCTGGAACGGCTGGAGAAAAAAGGATTTATCCGCAGAGACCCTACTAAACCCCGCGCCATTGAAATTCTGGACGGCAGCGACAGCTTGCCGAAGCGAGACCTGGTAAATGTTCCTATTGTAGGCACCATTACAGCAGGCACTCCTATTTTAGCAGTAGAAAATATTGAAGATACTTTTCCCATTCCCGTTGACTATACCCATAACGACACTGTCTTTATGTTGAAAGTAAAAGGAGAAAGTATGATCGAAGCCGGTATCTTTGATAAAGACCTGATTTTGGTAAAGCAGCAGCAAGACGCCAAAAATGGTGATATTGTTGTGGCATTGATTGAAGATTTCGCAACTGTCAAAACTTTCTACCGGGAAAAAGATTTTATTCGTTTGCAGCCGGAAAACTCCTCTATGTCTCCCATCATAGTAAAGGATGTCACCATTTTGGGAAAAGTCATTGGTTTATTCCGTAAATTCTAAGAAACAAAGGAGAAACTTGCTATGTATGGATTGATTCGTATTGGCGCAGCAGTCCCTCGTACTACCGTCTGCGATTGTATCAGTAACCAAGAAGAAATACTCCGCTTATTGGCGGAAGCAAAAAAGAAAAATGTACAAGTGCTGGTCTTTCCGGAGCTTTGTGTAACAGGATATACTTGTGGCGATTTATTTTTTCAGCAAAGTCTGCTAAACACCGCAGAACGTACTGTCAAAGAATTGGTAAAATCCAGTTTTGGCAGTGACTTGCTTTTTGCAGTAGGCGTCCCTGTTCGCTGCAATAATCAGCTTTTTAACTGTGCCGCTTTGATTCAAAATGGTTCTTTACTTGGTTTGGTGCCAAAAACATATGTGCCAAACTACGGTGAATTTTATGAAGAGCGTTGGTTCTCTTCTGCTTCGGATCTTACGATAAAAGAAACTGTCTATTGCGGACAGCGGGTGCCTATTGGAAATGATTTAATTTTTACGGATATCAAAAATCCCGCGGTAAAAGTTGCCGTAGAGATTTGTGAAGATTTGTGGGCACCTATTCCGCCCAGCTCTTTCTTGACATTGGGCGGTGCTACGATTTTGTTGAATCTTTCTGCCAGCAATGAATTGGTATCTAAGGCAGAATACCGTAAAGCTCTCCTTTGTACACAAGCCTCTCGTTCTCTTTGTGCTTATGCGTATGCTTCTGCTGGTGTGGGAGAATCTACACAGGATGCACTTTTTGGCGGTCATAGTATGATTTGTGAGCGTTCTTCTGTTTTAGCGGAACAACAGCCTTTTCAAAGAGACCCTTCTCTAATCATAGCAGATGCTGATATGGAATTATTGATCACAGAACGGAGAAAACAAACTTCTTATATGGCACAGGCAAAGGAGACTTTACCTCCTTTGCGGGAAATCCCCATCCATTTGCCAGAACAGAAATTGGATCAGCTGCTGCGGAAGGTAGATCCCTATCCTTTCGTGCCTGCCAATGATGCACAACTGTCTCAACGCTGCCATACTATTTTCCAAATTCAGGCAAATGCACTGGCAAAACGAATGGAGCATACCCATGCAGAAAGTATGGTCATTGGTATTTCCGGCGGTCTAGATTCTACCTTAGCACTTTTGGTGGCTGTGGAAACATGCCGTATTCTGGGACTGGATCGAAAAACCATTTTAGGTGTGACCATGCCCGGCTTTGGAACGACCGACCGTACCTACCACAATGCACTGTCCTTTATGGAAGCATTGGGTATCCGGCAAAAGGAAATTTCTATTGTTCCTTCTGTCCTGCAGCATTTTTCCGATATCGGTCACGATCCGAAACGGCATAATGTCACCTATGAAAATGCCCAAGCAAGAGAACGTACCCAGATCCTCATGGATTTCGCAAATATGGAAAACGGGCTGGTCATTGGTACTGGCGATCTGTCAGAATTGGCATTGGGCTGGGCAACTTATAACGGCGACCATATGAGTATGTATGGCGTCAATGCGGGCGTGCCCAAAACACTGGTAAAAGTTCTGGTAAAATGGGCAGCAGAAACGGGCAATATCCCGGAAACTGCGAAAGCGATCCTTCTGGATATTTTAGATACCCCTATTTCTCCGGAACTGCTGCCTCCGGATCAAGAAGGTAACATCGATCAGAAAACGGAGGATCTGGTAGGACCTTATCAGCTCCATGATTTTTTCCTTTACTATGTCGTGCGTTTTGGTTTTACTCCCGCAAAAATCTACTACCTGGCACAGCAGGCTTTTGGGCAGCAGTATGATAAAGATACCTTGAAGCATTGGCTTCATCATTTTTATCGTCGTTTCTTCTCCCAGCAGTTCAAACGTTCTTGTCTGCCGGATGGACCGAAAGTCGGCACCATTAGCCTCTCCCCCAGAAGTGACTGGCGTATGCCAACAGATGCTTCTGTTCGCTTGTGGCTGGAAGAATTGGAAAAACTATAAAATCTTTTTGGAGATATCTTCGGATATCTCCTTTTCTTTTTCTATTTTTGTAAAGGAACCTTGACAAAAACCGATACATATGCTACAGTATAGACGTAAAGGAACCTTTACAAAATAAAAGGAGGTGGCATTGTGAAAAACCGGGTAGAAGAACTCAGAAAGTCCAAAGGGCTGAACCAAGAAGAGTTCGCAAAAGCCATCCGCGTATCCCGTCAAACAGTCAGTTCCATCGAAAATGGAAAATATAACCCGTCTTTAGATCTGGCATTCATCATTTCCGATTTTTTTGGATTGTCTGTTGAAGAAATATTCCTGCATGAAAGGAGTGGCTATTATGAAAAAAAATAATCTGTCTTGGGGTATCGGTTACCTGTTGGTCGGCGCTATCTTTCTGTTTTTGGGTTTTCAGTTTATAGATCGTCTTTCCAGTATCTTCTTTGGTTTAGCTGGTGCGTTTATAGGTCCCGGCATCATGATGGTCTATCGCTACTTTTACTGGAATCGCCCGGAAAACGCCGAACGTTATGCTATGCGTATGGAACAGGAACAAATCGAAATGCACGATGAGTTAAAAACGAAATTGCGGGATCGCTCTGGTCGATATGCTTACCTATTAGGCATGTGCGTTATCAGTATCTCTATCATCGTTTTTACTTTTCTAGACGCACTGGAAATTGTGCATTTAGGAAAATGGATAACTCTCTTTTTAGGTGCCTACTTAGTTTTCCAGCTCATTGCGGGCTGGGTAATTTACCGGCAATTGCTGAAAAAATATGAATCTTAAATTGAAATAAAAAAGTAGCCTATAGGCTACTTTTTTATTTCTTTATACCTATGACAAAAAGTTCTTATTTTTATAAAAATAAGAAAGTTCACAAATGGAAATATTTCTGGTTCATAGAATTACATTTATAAAAACAGTTCCGCAGACAATTTGCTTTTGAATGACAGCTTAATAAAGAGTTTTTGAGAAATGGTTGCATAAAGAGGAATTATATCATAATGGAATTAATCAAAGGTTTTTAAGCTAGCTTCTTGTTTTGCCAATCACGACACCATTACATTATTTGCCTATTTCGGTTGGCAAGTATTTGGCTGTACACCAAAAAGTGTAAAAAACTATGGCATTAACGGTGTAGAACTTTATTCGCAAAATGTCCTGCCTAGTATTGAAACAAATCCCGACCCGCATTGATTTTTGCACATCCGCAATAGATTGGATTTTTTCATCCAGCTCAGCCTTTTGTAACAATACAGATTTTGCAAAATCTAAATAAAGTTTTCCTGCTTCTGTAGGTACCATATGATGACCTATCCAGCGAAACAGTTCTGTCCCAAGATTTTTCTCAAGATTTTTTAAGAATTTTGTCAAAGCCGGCTGAGATATATAGTTCCTCTGCCGCATAGGTTAAACTGCGATGGCGGTCAATGGCATCTAAATAAACAAGATCCTTAAAATCCATATTTACTCCCTCTCTTCTTTTCAAATTATAGAGGAACCCGCTGAAAAATACAAGAATACCTTGGCTGGCTTTCCTTTTTTGCGCTATACCGGAATCCAACACATGACAATCATTGTAACACTATGGGAGTGCGTACATTTATGTTTGATATCTGGCTTGGAAGTATTAATTCCACATGGCTGGTGATCGGTGTATGCTTTATTTTCGT
>CALWKY010000057.1 GCA_944381395.1 uncultured Lachnospiraceae bacterium | reverse complement strand
TGCGCCGATATAATGAGAATCAATTTCACATTGCAAAAAGATGGACAAAAGAATGAAGTATGCTGCATCAGGCGCCTGTGCAGTGAGAGGGTATTCTTCCATAAAGGAAGAAACGGTGAGAAATCCTTCGGCAGCCGGCAGCAGAAAGCTGTCTTTTTGGCAGTAAGTTTTATGTGCTGCCCATTCCATGGAGGAAATGCCATGGCGTAAACACTGCGTTAAAGTGCTTCGAGCGATGATTTAGATGCCAAAAAATCATAATGTAGGGTGGTACCGCGAGAAAATGATTTCCCGTCCCTGATTTTTCTATGAAAATAGAAAAATCGGGGCTTTTTTTATTCAATTTTTCAGGCGGTTCTGTTTTGGATTTTTGCAAAGCAAAAGCAGAATGGATAAAATCGAACTTTATTTGTGCAGCTTGATAAGGTTGTTCATAAACGGAAATGGATTTTTTTCAAAATAGAAAAAATTGCTCTAATTAACGTATGATTTGTGAACATTTATTGACAACATTTTGAAATTCCTTTATAATAAGCCTGTCATCGATTGATCTCCACCTTTTTTTCTGAGTTTGCCGTCAGGGCAGAGAGGGATGGAGAACGATTTGCGATGAAGGAATCATGTGATAATTATTTCATATAAGAGGAGGAATTTTAACATGGTTGCATTAGGTAATTTCTTTGGTGCAATTTACAAATCTGCATTATTTGCACCTCTGATGAACGTTCTGGCTGAAAAATTTGGCGTTCCCGCTACGACAGTTGCTACATATGGCGCTAACGGCGTTATTGCTTTTGGTGCGAAGAACCTGGGCATTGCTGTTGTTGTAGTAATTGCGGTTATTCTGGCGCTGCACTTTTTGGCAAAGAACATGAAAAAGAGCACAAAGATCATCATTGATGTCGTTGTAGCTGTTGTTGCATTGGCAGTTGCGCTGGGCGTTTGCGGTTATCAGCAGGCTGCGCAGACCATGGGTCTGAACAAGTCCGGCAACGCTGACGAATGGCTGCCTGCTAATCAGGAAGTAAATGAAGACAGCCCGATCGCCGGCAAGACCATCTTCTGGCTGGGATCTTCCGTACAGGATGGTTTCGGCGCAAGACACAACGCGATCGGTGATTTCATGGAAGTCATCGAAAAGACCAACAAGATCAAAGACTGCTATTCCGGTACTTACATTGCTACTACAGCAGACGAAGACTATCTGCCTCGTTTCTTGCTGCATGATGCTACGACCGATCCCGTTGTTGACCTGGTAGTTGTTCAGTTGGGTACCAATGACTCTAAGCAGCTGACCGAAGTTGGCGATGTTACTGCGGATGATGTAAGAGACTATGACTCTTTTGACCAGACCACCACGATGGGTGCTTTGGAGTACATCATGAAGTATGCTCAGGAAACATGGAACTGCCCCGTTCTGGTATACACCAGCCTGTGGTTCGACGAAACCAAGACCGCAACCGGTATGCAGAAGGAAGCTATCTATGATGAAATCGTTGATAAGTGCAAGATCGCTTGCGAAAAGTGGGATTGCTATCTGCTGAACATGTGGGATAACTCTGACGCTATCATGGCGGTAGCTGGCGATATGTATGATACCTATATGACCGACTCCGTACATCCTACCATGCAGGGTTACTTAGAATGGTGGTATCCTTACTTCAAGGCAGAAATCTACAACATCCTGGCTCCTGGAACCGAAGCTGCGAAAGAAGCGGCTGAAGCAGTTGCTGGAAGCTACACCATTAGCGCTGGCAGCACTGCGGCGGACGAAACCGTAGAGACTCCTGCGGCTTAAAGCCATGGTAATGGATGAAATCCCTAACGGCGCTCGAAGGCTGTGCAAGCAGTCTCCTAAAAACTGAATAAAAAGGTTTTTCAAACCGGGACTGTGTAAGCAGTTCCGGTTTTTTATATTTGTATCAATATCTATGGTATATCATTTTAAGGAGGGTTTTTATTTATGAAGTATCTTGGTGTAAACGAGATCCGGGAAAAATACCTTTCTTTCTTTGAAAGCAAAGGGCATCTTCGTTTGAAGAGCTTTTCTCTGGTTCCCCACAATGACAACAGCCTGCTGTTAATTAACTCCGGTATGGCACCGTTAAAGCCTTATTTTACCGGTCAGGAAGTGCCGCCTTGTAAGCGTGTGACCACCTGCCAGAAGTGTATTCGTACCGGTGATATTGATAACGTTGGCAAGACTGCAAGACATGGTACATTCTTTGAAATGCTGGGCAACTTCTCTTTCGGCGATTACTTTAAGAATGAGATTATCCCCTGGGCATGGGAATTTGTAACCAAAGAATTGGAAATGCCTCCGGAAAGACTGTATGCTACCATTTATGAGGATGACGATGAAACTGGCCGTATCTGGCACGAAAAGGTAGGTCTGCCTTGGGATCATATTAAGAAACTGGGCAGAGAAGATAACTTCTGGGAACATGGTACTGGTCCCTGCGGTCCTTGTACCGAAATTTACTATGACCGCGGCGAAGAATACAGCTGCGGCAAACCTACCTGCGGCGTAGGATGTGACTGTGACCGTTACATGGAATTCTGGAATCTGGTATTAACCCAGTTCAATGCAGAAGCGGATGGCACTTACACAGAATTGGCACAGAAAAACGTTGATACCGGTATGGGTCTGGAGCGTATGGCGACCATTCTGCAGGGCGTAGATTCCATTTTCGATGTGGATACGGTAAAGTCTATCCGTGACGCTGTTTGTGCGAAAGCTGGCGTGGAATATGGCAAAGATCATCAGACAGATATCAGCATTCGTGTGATTACCGACCATATTCGTTCCGTAACTATGATGACTGCGGATGGTATCCTGCCCAGCAACGAAGGCAGGGGCTATGTCTTGAGAAGACTCTTAAGAAGAGCCGCAAGACATGGCAGACTCCTGGGGATTCAGGATGCATTCCTGGCGGAACTGTCTAAGTCTGTGATCGCTTGCAGCGGCGAGGCTTATCCTGAATTGGTGGATAAGCAGGAATATATCTTTAAGATTATTTCTGTGGAAGAAGCAAGCTTCTATAAGACCATCGATAAAGGTATGGAACTGTTAAAGGAAGACATGGAACAGATGCGGGCAGAGGGTATCCGAGTGATGAATGGGAAAGATGCCTTCAAGCTGTATGATACCTATGGTTTCCCTATGGATCTGACCAAGGAAATCCTGGAAGAAGCAGGCTTTGATCTGGATGAGGATGCTTTCGCGCAAGAAATGAAAAAGCAGAAAGAGATGGGCCGCGCAGCAAGAGGCAAGGCTACTTTCATGGGTGCAGATGAAACCGTATATAATGAACTGCCCGTTGATCTGGAAACAAAGTTTGCGGGCTATGATGTAACTTCTGTAGAAAATACAAAAGTAGTGGCACTGATTGTCAACGATGAAATTGCCGGCAAGGCTGTTGCTGGTGATGAAGTAGTGGTATTCCTTTCTGAAACACCTTTCTATGCGGAAAGCGGCGGACAGGTCGGCGACAGCGGTGAGATTATCTTTGCCGGCGGCAAGGCAGCGGTAAAGGATACCAAGAAAGTTGTAGGCGGAAAGATCGCACACATTGGCACGGTAACAGAAGGGGAAATCAATCTGGGCGATACAGCTTGTGCGGTCATTGACGCGGCGCGCCGTCTGAATATCTCCAGAAACCATACCGCAACCCATCTGCTGCAAAAGGCACTGCGTACCGTATTGGGTACGCATGTGGAACAGAGCGGTTCTTTTGTCAATGAGGACAGACTGCGTTTTGACTTTACCCATTTTGCGGCAATGACGGAAGAAGAACTGGAACAGGTGGAAGAAATGGTAAACCAGGCAATCTTTGCCTGCTATCCTATTACTACCGAGGAAATGCCCATTGATCAGGCAAGAGAAAAAGGCGCAATGGCACTGTTTGGTGAAAAATACGGCAATATTGTCCGTGTCGTAGATATGGGCGGTTACAGCGTGGAACTGTGCGGCGGCGCGCATCTGCAAAATACGGCACAGGTTGGTACCTTTAAGATCCTTTCTGAAAATGGTGTGGCCGCTGGGGTACGCCGTATTGAAGCAGTGACCGGTATGGAAGCACTGCGTTTCTACCAGAAACAGAACGCCCAGATCAAAGAGATTTGCCGTCTGGTAAAGGCAGCTCCTGATAAAATGATCTACCGTGTAGAACAGATTCTGGCAGAGGATAAAGAAAAGAGCAAGGAACTGGAATCTTTGAAAGCAAAGATGGCAGGCGGCGCCGTAGAGGAAATGCTTTCTCAGGTAACGACCATTGGAGGTATTTCTGTATTGGCGGCACAGGTAAAAGATGCCGATGCCAATACCCTGCGCACTATGGGTGACCAGCTGAAAGAAAAGATGACCAGTGGTGTGATTGTACTGGCTGGCGCAAAGGATGGCAAAGTAAACCTGATGGCAATGGCAACAGATGATGCTGTAAAGTCTGGCGCCCATGCGGGTAATTTGATTAAGGCGGCGGCGGCTGTCTGCGGCGGCGGCGGCGGTGGTCGTCCGAACATGGCGCAGGCTGGCGGTAAGGATGCCGCACAGATTCCCGCAGCACTGGAAAAAGCGAAAGAAGTTTTGGCACAACAGCTGCAAAAGTAATCAATTTAGAATCAAAAAGCGATGGGAGAAAACACTCCTATCGCTTTTTTGCATGGGAAAAGCCGTACAAAGCATATGATTTTTTCAAAGAAGAATAGGAGAGAAAATCATGAAAGCAATAAACTGGCGGAAAAAAGGAAAACAGGCAGTTTCCTTTGCGCTGTTACTATGGGGCTTTTTTCTGTTTGGGGAAGGATTGGCACAGTGGCAGAGTACATATGAGGATACGATGGCGGAGCCGGAGGCGGTGCTGGCCATTGTCATAGACGATTTTGGATATCATGGAGAAGGAACGGAAGAAATGATAGCTCTGCCAGTGGATTTTACAGCGGCTGTGATGCCTTTTTCTGCACAAACCGTGCAGGATGCCCAGGCATTGGAAGCGGCAGGAAGGGAAATCATTATTCATATGCCCATGGAATCCAACGTGGGAAAGCGGGAATGGGTAGGGGACAAAGGCATATTCAAGGAAATGTCTGCCCAAGAGACGAAAGATGTTTTGGAGGAAGCTTTTGCGGTACTGCCCATGGCAGTAGGGATGAATAATCATATGGGCAGTGCCATTACAACAAATGCAGAAAAAATGCAAGTCATAGCAGAAGCGCTGGCCGAGCGGGGAATGTTTTATTTGGATAGTGTGACGGAGGCGAATACGGTGTGTGATGACTGCTGCCAAAAAGCGGGCGTGACATGTTTGGCACGCAGCGTGTTTTTAGATAGTACAGATGATGTGGAAACGGTGCGGAAAAATTTATTGGCGGCAGCCAAAAAAGCAAAAGAAAATGGCGGCGCCGTTGCCATTGGTCATGTGGGACCGGAAGGGGGCAGGGTAACTGCCCAGGCGATATGGGATACTTATGAACAGATTGAAAAAATGGGGGTGCGTTTCGTTACGTTATCGGAATATGTACAAATCATGGGGGAACATACGGATTCATCCCAAGCATAATATAAAAAGCTGTATCGGTTTTGGAATCTCCAACGATACAGCTTTTTGCATAGACGCATTAAAACTGGAACTGTTTTTCAAATTCAATCAGTTCTTCTTCGGTCAGTTTTCGTTCAATATTTGCGTCTGTAATATAAATGGAATCACAGAAGCTCTCGCTTTCTACATCTTCTAAATCTGCGGTATAAATGCCAGGACCCAATACTTCTACAATGGTAGCGATTTTACCGTTTTTCAGCCGGACAGTTTCATATTCTTTATACTGGGACATTTTAAACGACTCCTTTTTAAAATCATAGTATACCTTTTCACCAGTGCTATTATACCACACAGTCTCTTGAGGCGCTATGGATTTTTGAGTCTGTTTTGATAAGCATGGCAGGGTAAGGGCGTTTTTTCTTGGCAGATCCCGCTTTCTTTTTTTATGAAAATATTGTAGAATAGAAAAAATGGAAAAAGGGAGGCGCAAGGCGATGTCACACTGGAATTCCAGAGGTCTGCGGGGCAGTGCTTTGGAGGATTTAATCAATTTTACCAATGAAGTTTATCGGAAACGCGGGCTGGCACTGCTGCAAAAAATCCCTACGCCTATTACGCCCATTCAAGTGGATAATCAGGCGCATACCATTACCTTGGCATACTTTGAACAGCAGAGTACGGTGGACTATATTGGCGTAGCCCAGGGGTTGCCGCTGTGTTTTGATGCGAAAGAAACTTCTGTAAAAAACCTGCCGTTACATAATATTCATCCCCATCAGATGACGTTTATGGAAGATTTTTTGGCACAAGGCGGATTGGCATTTTTATTGGTGCATTTTACCCATAATGATACCTTTTATTTTTTGCCCTATGATATTTTGAAAACGTATTGGGATGCAGCTGCCCAAGGCGGCAGAAAGTCCATTCCTTATCGTGCATTTGATGATGCCTTCCCTATTTATCGCAGACAAAATGGGGTTTTGGACTATTTGGAAGGCGTAGATGCGTATTTAAAGAAACAAAAAATGGATCAAAAATAGAAAAACGGCGGCTTATCTGATAGGAGCCGCCGTTTTTTTGCAGGCAGAAAAGGATTATCTGGTGTATAAAATGGCATTTTTGTCAAAAAAAGAAGATGGAAACGGTATCTTGTAGGTAAAATTCCCTTTTCATACTGGTTTTTAACCTGTGGCTGTTGTATAATAAAAGAATCATGATAGTGCTGCGATTTATGAGAGGAAAGGAGACTTTCTTATGGCAGATACAACAAAAATGCAGGAATTATTTCAGATTATCAATGGAACCAGCCGCCATCCCCATCGTGTATTGGGTATGCATCCCGTAGAAAAAGATGGAAAAAAGATGCTGGTGGTGCGTGCATTTGTGCCGGGGGCGGAGAAGATTACGGTAGTAGATGCGGCAGACAGCAAAAAAAGATATGAAATGGAACGGATACATCCCTTCGGTTTGTTCGAAGTTTATATTACCAACCGCAGTACGATGTTTGCTTACCGTTTGACCCATAGAGACTGGGAGGGCAACCGCTGGAGCAGTGCCGATCCCTATGCCTTTTTGCCTACTTTAACGGAGTATGACCGGTACTTGTTTGGACAAGGCACCCACTATAAGATTTATGAAAAACTGGGTGCCCATCCGATGGAGATCAATGGGGTAAAAGGTGTTGCGTTTGCAGTGTGGGCGCCTAACGCACAGTCTGTCAGCGTCATTGGCAGTTTTAATAACTGGAATATTTTGCGCCATCCTATGCGCGTACTGGCAGAAAGCGGCATTTGGGAGTTGTTTATTCCCAAAGTTTGTCCGGGAGATACGTATAAATTCCATATTTTAGGGGCGGACGGCAGTGCGGTGGATAAGGCAGACCCCTATGCTTTTTTCAGCGAAGTGCGTCCCCAGACAGCTTCTGTTGTTACAGCCCGTGCTTACCGCTGGGGTGATAAAAAGTGGATGGACCAGCGGAAAAAAGCCAATCCTTACCGCAGCCCCATGAATATTTATGAGGTGCATTTGGGCAGCTGGATGCAGGTGCAGCAGGAAGATGGTGCGCCTCGGAGCATGACATATTTGGAAATTGCAGAGCATCTGATTCCATATATGCAGAAAATGGGATATACCCATGTGGAATTTTTGCCTTTGATGGAGCATCCGTTTGATGGCAGCTGGGGGTATCAGGTAACAGGATATTATGCAGTTACTTCCCGCTATGGCACGCCCAAGGAATTTAAAACCATGGTAGACGCGTTCCATAAAGCAGGCATTGGCGTGATTTTGGACTGGGTGCCTGCCCACTTCCCCAAGGATGATTTTGGATTGGGACGTTTTGACGGCACACCCTTGTATGAGCATCCGGATCCCAGACGGGGAGAACAGCCCCAGTGGGGTACTTATGTATTCAATTATGGAAAACATGAAGTATCCAACTTCCTTATTGCCAATGCACTGTTTTGGCTGGAAGAATACCATATTGACGGACTGCGGGTAGACGCGGTGGCAAGCATGCTGTATCTGGATTTCTGCCGGGAAGCAGGTCAGTGGGCGCCCAATGAATATGGCGGACGGGATAACCCGGATGCGGTGGAGTTTATTAAGCATATGAATTCTGTGATTATGGGCAGAAAAGACGGCTCCATGATGATCGCAGAGGAGTCTACCGCCTGGCCCAATATGACCAAGGGACCTGATCTGGGCGGGCTGGGCTTTACCTTCAAGTGGAACATGGGCTGGATGAATGACTATCTGGCATACTTGAAATTAGACCCGATTTACCGCAAATATCATCATAATGACATGACCTTCAGCCTGACTTACGCGTATTCTGAAAACTATATCCTGGCATTGTCCCATGATGAGGTAGTCCATGGAAAAAGTGCCATGATCGGAAAAATGGGCGGTTCCACCGATGATATCTGGCAGAAATACGCCACCTTGCGTTTAGCTTATGGCTATATGTTTGGACATCCCGGCAAAAAACTGCTCTTTATGGGTGGAGAATTTGCCCAGTTCCATGAATGGAATTATCAGGTAAGTCTGGATTGGCACCTGCTGCAATATGCCGACCATCAAAGAATGCAGCACTTTGTGGAGACGCTGAATCATTTTTATCTGTCCCATCCCGCATTGTGGGAAGAAGACTGCGCACCGGAAGGTTTTACCTGGATTGAGTGCGACGATAAGGATCATTCTGTCTTTATTTTCAGCCGCCAGTGCGCAGGAGATGAGCTGGTATTTGTTTGTAACTTTACACCGGAGACGGTGGAGGATTACCGCATCGGTGTGCCTCATGGCGGGAAATGGATACCGGTTCTTTCCAGTGACGCCCAGGAATTTGGCGGAAGCGGCGTTGTAAATATGGGAGCACAGGAAGCGCAGGAGATTCCCGCCAACCGCTGCCAGATGAGCATTCCTCTGCGTTTGGCGCCGTTGAGCGTGACCGTTTACGCGCCGGAAGAAATGCCCCATAAAGAGAAAAAAACTGCCCGCAGCCGGAAGGTAAAAGCCCAGGCAGAAGCGAAAGATAAAACAGAAGCAAAGATCAAAGTTAACACGAAAACAGCAGCAAAAACCAAAGCAGAACCTAACACAGAATCTAAGAAAAAAAGCAGCAGCGGTGAAAAAACCAAAAAATCATAAGAATTTTACATAATTGTGAGGCAAAATATTTTTTCTTTTGAAAAACCATGGTTTTTGGTTGACGCCAGTTGAATTTTTGTGTATAATTCAATGATGTATGGTAGGAAGAGTATCTGAAATGGTTTCTTTTCTCACCATGCCGGTTATCTGCGGATAAGCGGCACACGAATCTCGCATCTGGAGGGAGGGAAATTCATGTCAGAAGTTAAGGTAAAAGAGAATGAATCTTTGGACAGCGCACTTCGCCGTTTCAAAAGAACCTGCGCCAGAGATGGCATTATGGGCGAAGTTCGTAAAAGAGAACATTACGATAAACCCAGCGTAAAGCGCAAGAAGAAATCCGAAGCTGCTAGAAAAAGAAAATTCAGATAATCTGAAATTTGATTAGCAAACGGAAAGAGTTGATCTTATGTCTTTAAAAGAGAAACTTTTTGCAGACTTAAAGACTGCAATGAAAGAAAAAGATGCTGTAAAAAAGGATACGGTTCAACTGATCCGCTCCGGTATTTTACAGATCGAAAAAGATAAAAAAATCGAGCTGGATGATGATGCGATTTTGGACGTGATTGCCAAGCAGCTGAAACAGCGCAGAGATTCTATGCCCGACTATGTAAAAAGCGGCAGAACAGATTTGATCGAGAAACTGGAACAAGAGATCCAAATTTTGTTAAGTTACCTTCCCGAACAGTTAAGCGAGACTGAACTTGAGGAAATCATCCGTGATACGATCAATGAACTGGGCGCTTCTTCCATTAAGGATATGGGCAAAGTAATGGGTGCGGTAACACCGAAGGTGAAAGGCCGCGCCGATAATAAAATGGTCGGCGCTATCGTCAAAAAGATGCTTGCCGGCGCATAATCAGCGGAATAAAACTGTCGTTACGTTTTTTCGTACGGCAGTTTTTTTATGAATGATAGACAACATATCAAAAGAACGCATAGGATATCCTCCCTCCTTCATAAATTGAAGGAGCGGGAGGATTTTTTTGTGCCTGCAAAAAAATTGGGCAGAAGTATTTTTTGTATCCGCAAAAAATAGGTGGGAGGAGAAATACCGTGAAAAAAGAGCGGGAGCCGAAAGAAGATCTCAGAAAACGTGTGGCAAAAGCATTGGAACTGCCCAAGGAAGCATTTTGCAGCCTTCCTTTTTTAACCATGACTGGGCGGAATGAGTTGATGATTGAAAATTACCGTGGTTTGATGGAGTATGGCACCGAAGAGGTACGCCTGTCTACTGCGGAAGGAATTTTACGGATTACAGGACGGGGATTGACTTTAAAAACACTGGACCGGGAAGCGGTCCGCATTGAAGGACACATCCTCTCAGTAGAGTTTCTGAGCTAAAAAGGGGTGGAGAAATTTGTTATCCGCATTATGGCATTATTTACGAGGATATGATATGATAACGGTAACGGGATTCTCTGCAGAACGCTTTTTAAATTTAGCGGCACTGGCAGAAATTCCTTTATTTGCTGTGGAAAAAGACGGCAGCGTTTTAAAGGTACACGCTTTACGCTGCTACCGGGAAGCGTTACGTGCCTGTGCCCAAAAAGCCGGATGCACGTTTTCGGTAGAACGCAGCAAAGGCTTTCCTGTCAAAGCAGCCTTTTTTCGGCACCGTCCGGTGCTCTTGGCGGGGGCAGTTCTTTTTTTTCTTGGGTTTTACGCCCTTTCTTCCTGCATTTGGCATATTCAGGTTTTGGGAAATGAACGTCTTTCTTCCGTTGAAATATTGGACTACTGTGAGCAGGAAGGTCTTTATGTGGGAGCATGGCGGTATGTGGTAGACCCGGAGGAAGTAAAAAATGGTCTTTTGAAACAGTTCCCCCAGATTGCGTGGGTCAGTGTATCGCTGCAAGGTATGGGCGCGCAGATCAATATTTCTGAAAGTGTGGAACCAAAAGGAGAAATCCAGCAGGCACAAGCACCTGGGGATGTGGTGGCCCGGCAAGAAGGCATTATTGTAGAAATTACAGCGGAAAAAGGTACGCCGGCAGTTCAGGCGGGAGATGCGGTTCAAGCGGGAGATGTGCTTATTTCAGGTACTGTGCTGAGCGGCACGGAGACGGAACCTACAACCCAGCAGGTGGCTGCGAAAGGACGCGTGATGGCGCAAACCATGGAAACCATTTCTGTGCAGGTGCCGTTACAGGAACCAATACAGACACTGCTGTCCAAACAGGACTGTTACTACATACGGTGGGGCGAGAAAGAACTGAATCTGGCGTTTTTAGAAGCATGCGAACAACGGCAGGATAAAGTGCTGTGGGAACAGAATTTTTCTTTCGGGGATTATACCTTCCCTTTTGCCTTTGGCAAAAAAACGGTGTATGATTATGAAACAACCATACAGGAAAAAACAACAGAAGAAGCAGCCAGCCAGGCAGAGGCACAACTGCGCATTGCCGCAGCGGAATCTTTGGCGGAGGGAGAAGAATTACTGGATTTTTCCTATACCATACGGGAAGATATCGATGGTGTCTGGGCAGAGGCAAAACTGGTGTGCTTACGGCGCATTGATGATTCTCAGCATAAAAACGGGAGTGAATAAGAATAAATGGAACAGGTGGAATTTTTGATTCAAATACCCAATCAAGTCATCATGCAGGTCTTTGGACAGTATGATGCCAATATCAGAAAAATTGAGCGGGAATGCGGTGTTTCCATTGCCAACCGCAGTGACGGCGTAAAGGTCATTGGAGACAAAAACAGAGCGCAGATGGCAGTGCAGGTTTTGGAAAGCCTGCGTGCTTTGGCGTTAAAAAAAGAAGAAATTACGGAACAAAAAGTGAATTACATTCTTTCCGTGGCGGAGGAAGCCCAGATGAAAGCGGTAGAAAAGCTGGCGGACGACATCATTTGTATGACAGCCAATGGCAGACCGTTAAAAGCAAAAACACTGGGACAGAAAAAATATATTGATCTGATTCGTAAAAATACGATTGTATTTGGCATTGGTCCTGCTGGTACGGGTAAAACGTATCTGGCTATGGCCATGGCGATTACAGCATTTAAAAATAATGAGGTCAATCGTATTATTTTAACCCGTCCGGCCATTGAAGCAGGTGAAAAACTGGGCTTTTTACCCGGCGATTTACAGCAGAAGGTAGACCCTTACCTGCGCCCGCTGTATGACGCGCTGTATGAGATTATGGGTGTGGAAACTTTCAGCCGGAATATGGAAAAAGGGCTCATTGAAGTGGCGCCGCTGGCATATATGCGCGGCAGAACGTTGGATAATGCATTTATTGTACTGGATGAAGCCCAAAATACCACACCGGAGCAGATGAAAATGTTCCTGACCCGAATTGGGTTTGGCTCGAAAGCAGTGATTACCGGTGACTTGACACAGATTGACTTGTCCGAAGGGAAAAAGAGCGGTCTGACAGAGGCAACCCGTATCCTTTCTGATATTGAGGGGATTGGCATGATTACCATGACCAATCAAGACGTGGTGCGTCATCCTCTGGTACAGAAGATTATCTCCGCGTATGAAAAATTTGAGGAAAAAAAGAAAGCGCAATCAGAAGAGGCGTTCGAAGCAAGAGAAAGCAAAGGACGGAATAAACCGTCTTATGTCAATCGCAGAGAGGGAGGCAGACGCAATGCAGGTACTCATTGATGAGCGGGCAGAGGAATGTCTGGGAACAGAGATGGAAGATGTGATCCGCGCCATTGCAGCAGATACGTTGGCATATGAAGGATTTTCTTCGGAATGCGAAGTCAGTGTTTCCGTGGTGGATGGAGCGGAAATCCAGACCATCAACCGCCAGTTCCGGGGAATCGACCGGGTAACCGATGTGCTCAGCTTTCCCCAGCTTACCTTCACGGAAGGGGAAATTCCGGAAAAAAACGAAAACGGTGAAATTGTACTGGGTGATATCATTCTCTGCTTACAGCGGGCGAAGGAACAAGCGGCGGAATATGGTCATTCTTTGAAGCGGGAAATTGCTTTTTTAACGGCCCACAGTATGCTGCACCTGCTGGGGTATGACCATATGACACCCCAAGAAGAAAAAGTAATGTTTCAAAAACAGGAAGAAATCCTGCAAAAAGCAGGAATTCCACGGGCATAAAAGGCATCTTTTTTGTAAAGGAGGCGCATTGTATGACACGGGAAGAATTGGTAAGTTATGCAGAACAGGCAATGACACGGGCATATGTGCCATATTCTCATTTCCAAGTAGGAGCGGCACTTTTGGCGGAAGACGGGCAGGTCTTTTTGGGGTGTAATGTGGAAAACGCTTCTTATGGCGCCACTTGCTGCGCAGAGCGCACGGCGGTTTTTAAGGCAGTATCGGAAGGCGTGCGGAAGTTTCAGGCGATTGCCATTGTAGCCAGTTCCGGGGATTATGCTGCGCCGTGCGGTATCTGCCGGCAGGTGCTGTTTGAATTTATGCCGGAAGGAAAGGTATACCTTTCCAATCAGGCTCATGAAATTCTGGAGTTTACGGTGAAGGAGCTGCTGCCCATGGGATTTGGCGGCAGTGATATTAAGTGAGGCAAGATCATCTATGATGGGAAAAAGCTGGGATATTTTAGAAGGCGCCTGCCAGCATTGCAGACGATGCCGATTATGGGAGATGCGTACCCACGTGGTAGTGGGAAAAGGAAATCCTAATGCGGATATTCTTTTTGTAGGAGAAGGACCGGGTCAGCAGGAGGATCTGCAAGGTGTGCCCTTTGTGGGACCTGCGGGACAGCTGTTGGATAAAATGCTGGCCAGCGTTGGGCTGACCCTGGATGATGTTTATATCACCAATGTGGTAAAATGCAGACCGCCCGGGAACCGGGATCCACATGACGACGAAAAAGCGGCATGCCTGAATTATCTGCGGTATCAGTTTTCGCTGATTCACCCTAAGATTTTGGTTTGTCTGGGACGTATCGCAGCCACTACCATTATATCTCCCGATTTTCGCATTACGAGAGAGCGGGGGCAGTGGCAGGAGCGAAAAGGATGCTGGATGATTGCTACCTATCATCCTTCCGCTTTGCTGCGGGATGAAACGAAGAAACGCCCTGCCTGGGAAGACATGCAGGCGATCCGAAAAAAATGGGACGAGCTGCGTGCAGATGCGAAACAGTAATGCATAAAAAATGGATCAATAAGGAGTTTAGACATGGCAAAACAATTTCATTCTGGCTTTGTTTCTTTGGTAGGCAGACCCAATGTGGGAAAATCCACATTGCTGAACTGTCTGATTGGAGAGAAAATTGCCATTATTTCCAATAAACCGCAGACAACACGCAATAAGATTACTTCCATCTTGACCAAAGAGGATTTTCAGTGTGTGTTTCTGGATACCCCCGGCATTCATAAACCGAAGCATAAACTGGGAGAGTTTATGGTAAAATCCGCAGAGACCACCTTTAATGAAGTAGATCTGGTGCTGATGCTGGTAGAACCGCTTTTGGAGCCGCATACGTTGGACAAGTATGTTATCGCGCGGCTGGAAAAGGTAAAAACGCCGGTGATTCTTGTGGTCAATAAAATCGATACCATTGATAAGGAAAAATTACTGCAAGTCATTGCTTCTTATTCCAAGCTGTATCCCTTTGCGGATGTAGTGCCGGTTTCTGCCCAGACGGGACAGAATACAGACCAGCTGCTGAAAGTCATTGAGAAGCATTTACCGGAAGGACCGCAGTATTTTCCGGCGGATATGATTACTGATCAGCCGGAACGGCAGATTGCTTCTGAAATTATCCGGGAAAAGGCGCTGTATCTCTTACAAGACGAGATCCCCCATGGCATCGCCGTGGAAATTACATCAATGAAAAAGCGCCCGGATAAGGATTTAGTAGATGTGGAAGCTACCTTATATTGTGAGCGGGAATCCCATAAAGGCATTATTATCGGCAAGCAGGGCAGTATGCTGAAAAAAATCGGTTCTTATGCCCGCAGGGATATGGAACGTTTGTTAGGTTCTCCCATCAATTTACAGATCTGGATTAAAGTGAAAAAAGATTGGAGAGATAATGATTTCCTGCTGAAAAATTTTGGATACGACCAAAAGAAAATTTAAGATTGTGCTGCATTCTATTATCTTTTCCGGTGATATTTCCCAAATACAGCTTCTTGCCAAAGTTTTCCCCGTATGAGAACGTGAATTTTTTCCATGATACTCTTTGAGAAGAAATGCATGGGAAGAAGGTGCTTTGTAAATGAGAAACGAAAACGGTGGACAACATAGTAGCGAGGAGAGAAAGCGTTGGGAGAGATTTGCGCAAAGCGGCGCTGTGATGGATTACTTGGCTTATTGCGGCTGGAAAGAGCGGGAGCCAGATCCCAAACGGCGTGTAGAACAAATCAGTGGGAAAAAACATTTTTATTGATAAGAAGCGGGAAAGCAGGTGGATAACAATGGGCGTTGGCAAAGTAAGAGGCATTGTGCTGCGGCAGGAAGATACAGGAGAAAGCGGTAAGCGCATTGTATTATTTGCCAAAGGGATGGGGAAGATTACTCTTTCTGCCCGTGGCGCCCGCAATGCCAAAAGTAAGCTTTTAGCAGGCACCCAGCTGTTTGCGTACGGAGACTTTATGCTTTTTGAAGGCAAGGGGTTTTACTCTGTTACGCAGATTGATTTGATTGAAAGTTTTTATGGCATTCGTACCGATGTGGAACGGCTTTCGGCAGGGATTTATTTGCTGGAATTGACAGATCAGTCTGTATTGCCTGCTATGGAAGCGGATGATATTTTGGAGTTTTTGCTGACCAGTTTGCTGTATTTATCCCGCAGCTCTATTTCCCCCAGCCTAATTTGTCGGATTTACGAGATTAAAATTTTGCAGATGAGCGGATTGCTGTCGGAGATTTGCTGCGGCATTTGTGGCAAGGAAGAAGAACCTCTCTATTTTTCCAGACAAGATGGCGCATTTTACTGTGCTGCCCATAAACCGGAAGGTGCCATGCCGCTGCCCAGCGGAGCAGTGCGTGCCCTTCGCTTTGTGCTGGAACATGATGGGAAGGAGGCGTTTGGCTTTACCCTGTCTGTAGAGGTACTGACCGCGCTGGACACACTTTTGGAACAATATGGCAGAGCCCATACAGACATTCGTTGTAAAAGCAGAAATTTTTTATCTGACATTTCTACATAATAAAGAAAGAAAAACCTAAGAAGGTTTTCTTCAGAAAACATGGATCTTGTTTCCTGATGATGGAAAGGAACCTGTCATGGCTTTCTTCCGAATCAAACACCGCCAGCAAAGCAGAATCGCGGGAAATTCTTGCATCGCAAGGATTTTCCGCGGTATTTGTTTTTTATGAAAATACTTTTTATGGCTGGTCTGCTTTTTTCCCTGAATAAGGTCAAAACAGATATTTATTGGCATTTATGGATGGATTTTAGAACATTTATTTGTATTTTGTATTCCAAATAAGAAATTTTTATCAAAAATAACGAACGTTTCTCCATTTTATCAAAAAGAGAATGTAACAGTTTTATGCGGGAATAAAGTAGAAATCAGAACCATCCTCTATTTTTTATTCATTTTAACTAATAAATTTTTGTCATAAATTCCAATGATTGAAAAACTGCACAAATTCAATTGACAAATTCCAAACAGAATGATATCTTTAAACAAAAAGAAATATATCTGTAAACGTACATGCATTATCCTTGAAAACACAGAATACGGTACAGATCAGACGTATGGTATGCTTTGGTAAAAAATGGGGATAGACTTCATAAAGGAAAAAGTGAGACCGTTGTGATCTGTTTTGGCACAGCCTTTTTTTAAAAAATTGTTGTGTGAGGCAGTTCTGGATGCGTTGTTCGAGAAGAAGAAACTAATTAAAAAATTGGACGTGAACGTAAAATAAAAAAAGAGGATGCATATTATGACAAAGATGGTACCTCATTGAAACTGGCGTACATTTGGTGAATCTTTCGAAGAAGCAGAGGATAAAATCCATCTTTACCCTTTGGGCAACTTTAAAAAGGGCAAAGAAAAGCATATCTTTTCCCGCAACAGCAACGACAACACCAAAATTCGTAATGACCTGATGGACATTAAGAGACTGCGGCGGGTAAACAAAGATACCTTAGAGCAGTAGTTCTCTGTGATGAAGGCGGAATTCCCGCTGGCAAAAGCCGCAGGTGGAAGAACTTTGCAAGGAATACCGCAAGGTAGCAGTACCAGAACTGACACAAAACAGCTATACATATGACGAATTTGCCGGCTGGATGGATGCGCAGACTGATCTGTGTGTGGCAGATGTTTCTAAAGAAAGAAATATCTATAAAATCAATGATACCATTGCGGAAATCGCGGAAGCAAAATTTAACGGCAAGCCTGTATGTACCATATGCGTAGAGCACGCAGATTTAAAAAATGCCATGAAGACCGTTAGAGAGCTGGGATTGGCAGGATTTGAAAATATCAACGATCTAAAGGCAGTGAAGGCATCTGTAGGCGTATAAAAAAAGGAGGCGTGAAACGCATGAAAAGAGTAGCCGTTATTGATATCGGCTCTAACTCCATCAAGTTTTTTGTAGGAGAACAGGGGACAGACAGTACTATTCAGACCATAGTAGATAAAAATGATATTGCCAGATTGGGTGAAGGTCTAAGCGAGACCGGACGCATCAGTGACGAAGCATTGGAAAGAAACGCGCAGTCCGTAGCAGCTTTCGCAGCAGAGGCAAAAGAATTGGGTGCAGATATCATCGTGTGCGTAGGTACCATGGCATTGAGAAGCGCAGCCAATAGCGCAGACTTTGTGGCCAGAGTCAAAGGCTTATGTGGCATAGAAGTACAAATCATTCCCGGAGAAGAAGAAGCAAGACTTTCTTATCTGGCAATCCTTTCTGGTATGCCTGTACCCGATGGCGATCTGGTAATCTTTGATACTGGCGGCGGTTCCACCGAATTTATCTTCGGTCATGGCACAGAATTGGTAAACCGCTTTAGCGTGAACCTGGGCGCAATCCGTATCACAGAAAAATTCTTTGCTGATGATCCGGTAAAACCTGGCAGTACCGAAGCAGCAATGCAAGAAATTGATCGTGAATTTGCACAGGCTGGTGTAAATGGCAGACCTGTAAAAGTAGTTGGTATGGGAGGTGCCGTAACCAGTATGGGTGCTGTAAAGCACAAGATGGTGAAATATGATCCGGATGTGATGCGGGGATCTGCTTTGACGAAAGCAGATATTGCAGAGCAGATTGCGGCATATCGTGAAAAGACCATCGCACAGCGCCGTGAAATGCCCGGTTTACAACCGAAACGGGCAGATGTTATTTTAGCAGGCGCTTGCATTCTGTGGGATATTGTAGATCGTCTGGGTGTGGATCAGTTGATCATTTCTGACCGGGGACTGCGGCATGGTCTTGCGTTTGAGTTGTTTCACAAAGCATAAGGAATGATATAGGTCAGCTGGGCAGCAGACTGTGGGTACGCGTATCTGATATTCCTAAGACTATTTTATATCCGCTGATTTTCGTATCCTCCATTCTGGGCAGCGATTCCGTAAAGAAATTTATGGCTGACGTAGCAGTCTGCTTGATTTTCGGCGCCATCGGCTGGATTAGGAAGAAGTATCAACACCCTGCGCTCCCGTTGTATGGGCGTTATGTTGGGCAGATGGATGGAACTGCATTTTAGCCAGGCATTGATGGTTGGCAGTGTGGCAAGTTTCTATACCCGTCCGTTTCCATTGATTTTGTTTGCGATCTCTATTGCGGCGGTGGCATGGTCTATCTATTCTGCTATCCGTGCGGCAAAGAAAAAGAATAAAGTTGTTTTTTTCGCTGTAATATATGTTTAAAATTCCCTGTTTCCCGGTGAAAATGCAAGCCCTTAGGAAGGAGAGACACAAACCATGCTGGACATTGCGGTACTGAATTATTTCAGAGAATTGAATATTGCATCCATGGTCCTTCGTCTGGTGCTTGCACTGCTGCTGGGGGGCTTAATAGGAATGGAACGGGAAAGAAAGAAACGACCCGCAGGATTCCGCACGTATATGTTAGTATGTATGGGTTCTGCTTTAACAATGATTTTAGGACAATATCTTTCTGTAATGCTGCAGACTCAATGGTCTGAGGTGGCGGCGCTTGCTGGAAATAAAAATGATATTTCCAGATTTAGTGCCCAGGTAATCAATGGGATTGGTTTTTTGGGCGCGGGTACCATTTTGGTAACGGGCAGACAGGAAGTAAAAGGTTTAACCACGGCGGCTGGGCTATGGACTTCCGGCTGTATGGGTCTGGCGTTAGGAGCGGGATTCTATGAATGTACTTTACTGGGTTTTCTGATGATTTTCCTCTCCGTGCATTTGTTTCCTAAGATCGAGAACGCCGTCATGGTTTACTCCAGAAATATGGTGCTGTATGTGGAATTTGCGTCTATGAATGAAATGGCCCAAATTGTGCATGCCATCAAAGCACAGGGGATTCGCATTTTTACTGTGGATTTTGAAAGAGAAAACAGCTACCATACGAATCAGCCCAGTGCGGTTTTTACCCTTCGGCTGCCGCCGAAAATGAGTCGTACGGATGTTTTTGCGGAACTTTCCCGTCTGGAATGTATCCATATGCTGGATGAATTATAAGAAAGGGGAGAAATAAATTATGTTGGAAATTTTAAGTCCCCTGCGAGGTATTACATTGCTGTCTGTTTTTTGCCGGGTACTGCTTGCCGTGATTTGTGGCGGCTTAATAGGGATAGAACGTGAGTATAAATGTAGACCGGCAGGATTTCGAACCCATATTTTGATTTGTCTTGGTGCAGCCATGACTACTATGACCAGCCAGTATCTGGTATTGTGCATGCACTATTTTACAGATATGGCCAGACTGGGCGCGCAGGTAATTGCCGGAATCGGTTTTATCGGTGCGGGCACCATTATTGTTACCCGTAGAAAACGGGTAAAAGGTTTAACTACAGCTGCCGGATTATGGGTGGCGGCTGTGGTAGGATTGGCTTGCGGCGCTGGTTATTATGAGTCTGCGGTGGTAGCGACAGCATTGGTACTGCTGGCAGAAATGGTATTTTCCAAGTGGGAGTACCACATCTTACGAAACTTGCAGGATGTCAATCTGTATATTGAATATACAGAGGCAATCCCTTTAAGCGAAATTATCCGGTACTTCCATAAAAGCAGCATTAAAATTATGGATCTGGAGATTACCCGTTCCAATGACGGAGAAAAGCCGCATGTTTGTGCGGTTTTTGAACTGCGATTAGGCAAAAAAACAAACTATGAAAAAGTTCTGGGGGATATCTCCATGATGGAAGGCGTAGAAGCAGTAGAAGAAATTTAAAAGCATCTTACAGGGCGGAGGAGAAAATCCTTTCGCCTTTTTTATGAAACATGGCAGCCTTGTTTCAAAGGCAAAAAGGTTTTTCTTATTCTTAAAAAAGAGTCAATCCTCGTAAAGTGATTTTCCATATGGGTTTTTATGGGCATCCTTTTTTCTGTAATTCGGCAAAAAAAGTCCTTGACAAGGCAAAGGACGCGTGATAGCATGGACACAAACCAAATATTCTGTGAGGAAAAAGAGGAGTATCCGGTTTTGTTTCTTCTTTCAGAGAGCCGTGCAGTGTGGTGAAAGACGGCGAAGACAGACGGAGAAGGGCGCTTTGGAGCAGAAAGGTCTTGCACGAGTGGACTGGTCAAAGCCGGTCAATGAGGGTGGAACCGCGGAAGTGTGTCAGCTTTCGTCCCTTGCTTTATCAAGCGAGGGATGGAAGCTTTTTTTAATGCAAATGCTTTCGTTCCTCAGAAAAAAGTTGTTTTTACAAAAAAGAGAGGAGAAATGCATCATGGAAAAGACAATGGAAAAGATTGTAGCTCTTGCCAAAAACAGAGGTTTTGTATACCCTGGCAGTGAGATCTACGGTGGTTTGGCAAACACTTGGGACTACGGCCCTTTGGGTGTAGAGCTGAAAAATAACGTAAAGAAGGCTTGGTGGAAGAAGTTTATCCAGGAAAGCCCTTATAATGTTGGTGTAGACTGTGCCATTCTTATGAACCCTCAGACTTGGGTTGCCAGCGGGCATGTAGGCGGTTTCAGTGATCCTCTGATGGACTGTAAGGAATGTAAAGAAAGATTCCGCGCCGATAAACTCATCGAAGACTACCGTAAAGAACAAGGTCTGCCGGAAGAAAGCGTAGACGGCTGGGGCAATGAAAAAATGAAGGCATATATCGAAGAAAACAATATCTGCTGCCCTTCCTGCGGTGCCCACAACTTTACGGATATCCGCCAGTTTAACCTGATGTTTAAGACTTTCCAGGGTGTTACAGAAGATGCAAAGAATATTGTATATCTGCGTCCTGAAACAGCACAGGGCATTTTCGTAAACTTTAAGAATGTACAGCGTACCACCAGAAAGAAGATTCCCTTCGGGATTGGTCAGATTGGTAAGTCCTTCCGTAACGAAATTACACCTGGCAATTTCACCTTCCGTACCAGAGAATTCGAACAGATGGAACTGGAATTCTTCTGCAAGCCCGGTGAAGACCTGCAGTGGTTCGAATACTGGAGAAGCTATGCAAAGAAGTGGCTGGATGATCTGGGTATGCAGGCGGAAAACCTTCGTTTCAGAGACCATGCAAAAGAAGAGCTGTCTCACTACAGTAAGGCTACTACCGATGTAGAATACCTTTTCCCCTTCGGCTGGGGCGAACTGTGGGGCATTGCGGACCGTACTGACTTTGACTTGACTTGCCACCAGAATGTGAGCGGTCAGGATATGAGCTACTTCGATGCTGCTACGAATGAGAAATATATTCCTTACTGCATTGAGCCTTCTTTGGGTGCGGACCGTATGACGCTGGCATTTTTGTGTGACGCTTACGATGAAGAAGAAGTAGCAGAAGGCGATGTACGTACCGTATTGCATTTCCATCCTGCTATTGCACCGATCAAGGCCGCAATCCTGCCTCTGAGCAAGAAACTGAGCGATAAGGCGAGCGAAATCTATGCAGAACTGAGCAAGGAATTTGCCGTAGACTTTGATGAGACTGGTTCTATTGGTAAGCGTTACCGCAGACAGGATGAAGTTGGCACACCTTTCTGCATTACCTATGACTTTGAATCTGAAAATGATGGCTGTGTAACCGTAAGAGACAGAGATACCATGGAACAGGTTCGTATGCCCATTGCAGAACTGTCTGCTTACTTGAAAGAAAAAGTAAACTTCTAATTTTAAGACAGAAAAAAGCGGATAGCCGGTGTCTTCCAGACTAACTGCTTTTTTGAAAAGAGGTGTCACAATGGAACAAAATAAAAATTTGCTGGATGATATCCATAAATCCTTTTCCGTGCAGGCAGCAGGATTTGAATCGGAAAAAATGAGTTTTTCTAAGCAGGATTATTTGCGCCATACCGTAGAAGAAATGCATCTTCAACCTACTGACCGGGTACTGGAAGCAGCGGCGGGTACTTGTGCCTGCGGCAGAAGTATTGCGCCCTATGTGGCAGAGGTAACCTGTCTGGATACCACGGAAGCTATGCTCAATATCGGCAGAACGGAAGCCCAAAAAGCAGGGCTGACTAATATGCATTTTGTGGATGGTCTGGTGGAGGATATTCCTTTTGCCAAAGAAACTTTTGATATTGTCCTTTCCAGACTGGCATTCCATCATTTTGCGGGCATTGAGAAACCCTTTGCGGAAATGGCACGTGTTTTAAAAACTGGCGGAAAACTGGTTGTGATTGATATGGAGGCGGCAGAAGAAGCGCTGCGGGAACGGGAAGATGAACTGGAACGGCTGCGGGATTTTTCTCATGTGAAAAACCGCAGCGCAGCAGAATTTTTGGCGCTGTATGAAAAGCATGGTTTTACAGTGATAAAAGAGGAATCTACAAAAATTTCTGTTTCCTTGGATGCGTGGCTGGATTTGACAAAAACTGCAGAGACAGAACGCCAGATTATCACCAAAGCCCTTTTGGAAGAAATACAAGGGGGAGAAAAAACTGGTTTTGCGCCGTATTTAGAAGACGGAAAAATTTATTTCTGGCAAAGATGGATTCTGTTTATTGGCATAAAGTAAAAAATAAGAAGCACAGGAATATTTTCCATGTGCTTCTTATTTTTTATATAATTTTCAAGAAGGAATTTTATAAAATGAAATATCCGCTGGCAATCCCCATGACTGCGGAAAGCAGAATGATTTTAATGGGATGGTATTTTTTTACTGCCAGGAATAAGGTAATGCCAAAGATTACAGCTGATACGATAAATTCTACAGGAACCACTTGCAATCCGTTGGGGAAAAAGACAGTCTGACCTGTGGTCAGCAGGGCTGTGCCGATCAAACCAATGACAGCAGGCTTTAAACCGCTCATAACACCCTTTACTACAAAATTATCCTGAAACGCGGAGAAGAATTTCGCAATCATCAGAATGACAATAAAGGAAGGCAGTACCACGCCCAGCGTAGCGCAGAAAGAGCCAAAGACACCATCCAAGTTATAGCCTACATAAGTGGCTGCATTGATGGCAAAAGGTCCGGGAGTAGACTCGGAAATAGCGACGAAATTGACCAGTTCTTCGGCGCTCATCCAACCGTGATTTGCTACTTCAATTTGAATCAAAGGAAGCATGGCGTAGCCTCCGCCGAAGGTAAAAGCGCCAATCTTAAAAAATGTCCAGAAAAGTTGTAAGTCAATCATTGTTTTTGCCTCCCTTTGCTGCTGCATATGCGCTGAGCAGTCCGATCAGACCGCAGGTAATAATGGCATAGATTGCGTTGGTTTTAATAAATGCCACCAGTACAAAGGCCAGCACCATCAAAAAATAAGAAACTTTATTTTTGGGGCATTTTTGATACATACTAATCAGTGCTTTTAAAATCAGTGCTAAAACGGCAGCACGGATTCCCACGAAGGCATACTGTACAACAGCCAAAGACTGGAACTCCTGCAAGACAGCACTTAATAACAAGATAACTAAGAAGGAAGGCAGTACTACGCCTAAAGTAGCACAGAAAGAACCCAAAGGACCGCAAACTTTATATCCCACAAAGGTAGCGGAGTTGACCGCTACGGGACCGGGGGTGGATTCTGCAATGGCCGTCACATTTAGAATGTCTTCATCAGAAATCCACTTATGGGTTTCTACCACTTCTTTTTGGATAAGGGGAATCATGGCGTAGCCGCCGCCAAAGGTAAAAGCGCCAATTTTAAAGAAGGTAGTAAACAAGGTCAGGCATTTATGCTCTTTTTTTGGATTGTTGGTATCTGTTGTTTTTTGTAAAGACTCCTGCAAAATACTCAGTCCTTTCTATCTTCATATGGCTTAAAAGCCTGCTGGAGAAAATCATTTTTGTTTCTGATGTTATCGTATGCTTTTTCTTGACAGGAATCAATTCCCAGATTAACATAGTAATCATAAGTAATTACTTATGGAAAGGGGGAATTGATATGACGCTGCGCCATTTAGAAATATTTTGCCAGGTTTGCCGCAAAGAAAGTATTACCTTAGCGGCGGAAAAGCTGAATATGACTCAGCCGGCAGTCAGTATTGCCATTGGGGAATTGGAAAGCTTTTATGGGGTAAAGCTGTTTGAGCGGATGAACCGAAGAATTTATATCACAGAAGCGGGGCGTGTACTGCTTCAGTATGCGGATACAGTACTGTCCCAATATGAGGAATCCATTGAGGTACTGCGCCGCCAAAAAGCTTTTGACCGCTGCCGCATCAGTGTCAATATTACTTATGCGGAAGCTGCCTTGACCCAAAAAATGAAACAGTTACGGGAAAAAATTCCTTCTCTGTTATGGAAGCTTTTCGTCTGCAATAATGAACAGGTCGAGCGGAAATTGCGGGAAAATGAGGTAGATTTTGCAGTGGTTGATAAACTGCCGGCTGGAGAAAGCTGGAAAGTAATCCCTGTGCAAGAGGAGATTATGTCAGTGGTCTGCGCACCCGCACTGCCCCATGGGAAAATGAATTGGAAGGATTTGGCGCAAAAACCGCTGCTGCTGCGGGAATGGGGAAGCGGCAGCCGCAAACGGGTGGAGGATTTATTTTTAGAAGCGGGGCTGCAGTCAGTACCCATGGTAGAAAGCGTCAGTTCCCTTACCTTAGTGGAATTGGCACAGGAGGGGTTTGGATATACCATTCTGCCCAAAAACCAAATCCGTCAGGAATTGGAACAGGGATCTTTGGTGGAGGTGCCGATGGAAGGCGGAAAGCTGGGACGGCAGTTTTATATTGTTTACCATAAAAATAAATATTGTACGGAAATTATGAAAAAAGCCATGTGCGTCTTTGCGGAATAAATACAAGAATTTTTCTCAAATTTGAAAAAATGCTTTTAAGAAGTGATTTAATTTATGATACTGTATTTTCTAGAATTGTGGTTTCGCAGGGTGCGATGTTTGAAAAAATTTTAAAACGGAAGCACTGTCTTGACCAAAATCCTAACGTTTGTTATAATTACATCAACAGGAAAAGAAAGGGGGAATTTATTTATATGGACGACGGTGATTATGACGCGAATCCAAAGTGTTTTTTCCATAAAATAAGCTTTTATTGCAGAAATTAGGCATAACCCTTGCAGAAATATCTTACTAGGGCTATGTCTTTTTGTGTTTTTTTGGTTTTTATAAAAAAGAAAGAGGTTATTTTATGGATTCCATTTTATTTCTCATTTTATTACAAGTTATTTTGATTTTGCTCAATGCGATTTTTGCCAGTGCTGAGATTGCTGTGCTGTCTATCAACGAAACGAAAATAGAACATATGGCACAGGAAGGAAATGCGCGGGCAAAACGTTTATTTCATTTAACCAGAGAGCCGGAGAAGTTTTTGGCAACCATTCAGGTAGCGATTACCTTATCAGGATTTTTAGGCAGTGCCTTTGCGGCGGAAAACTTTTCAGATCCGTTAGTGAATGCTTTGCTGGCTATGGGTCTGCCTATTCCAAGAGCTACATTAGATACTATTGCGGTTATTTTTATCACTTTGGTTTTGTCTTATTTCACTTTGATTTTTGGCGAGCTGGTGCCCAAAAGAATTGCCATGAAAAAATCGGAGGAACTTTCCATGGCAATATCCGGTTTAATCAGTATGATTTCCGTTGCATTTAAACCGGTAGTATGGTTCCTTTCTGTCTCCACCAATACAGTGCTTCGTATTTGCGGGATTGACCCTACGCAGGAAGAAGAAAATATCGGTGAAGAAGAAATTCGTCTGATGGTTGATGCCAGCAGTGAAAAGGGTACCATTGAACATCAAGAAAAAGAATTCATAGAGAATGTTTTTGCGTTCAATGATATTACCGTAGGGGATATTGCCACCCATCGTACGGATGTAGATTTATTATGGCTGGAAGATGATCTGGATACTTGGGCAAAGACAATCCATGACTGCCGCCATACCCGGTTTCCCATCTGTGACGGTTCTGTGGATCAGGTCGTTGGCATTTTAAACGCAAAGGATTTTTTCCGCTTGGAACATCCCACGAAAACAAATGTTATGGAAAATGCGGTGTCTGCACCATACTTTGTGCCGGAAACAGTTAAGGCGGACGTTTTATTTGAAAATATGAAGAAAAATAGAAAATCTTTTGCCGTGATTATGGATGAATACGGCGGCATGGTAGGAATTGTGACATTTTACGATTTGATTGAGGAACTGGTAGGAAAGCTCCATGATGACCCGGAGGATATGGCAGATACAGAGCCTTATCTGGAACAGGTGGATGCAACCACTTGGAAAATTTACGGAAATATTTCTCTGCGGGATATGCAGGAGGTAACAGGCTTTGACCTGACTGGAGAGGACTATGATACCTTTACCGGATTTGTATTTCATTTATTAGGCATGGTTCCGGATGATGGAGAACAGAATATTCAGTTACATCATGAAAATCTGAGCATCCATGTGAATTCCATAGCGGATCACCAGGTGGCGATGGCGACCATTGCTTTGGAGGATGGCGTTCATTTAGAAGAAATTTCATAGATTTGCAATAAAAAGCGTATCCGGTTTCTGCCGGATACGCTTTTTGGTTTATTTTATGATAATTTGATTATTGATACAGAGGGTATTTCTCGCAGATCTTAGTTACTTCCTGCCGGATGTAGTCTGCGCTCTTTTCATAATCCGTAGCTGCCAGCCAGATGCATTCCGCAACCTTGGGCATATCTGCCTCTACTAAGCCGCGGCTGGTAACAGCAGGCGTACCAATACGTACACCGGAAGTAACGAAAGGACTTCTGGGTTCGTTGGGTACGGTATTTTTATTTAAAGTGATGTATACACTGTCGCAGCGATTCTGCAGTTCTTTACCGGAAATATCCAGTTTCCGCAGGTCTACCAGCATCAGATGGTTATCGGTACCGCCGGTAAGCAGGTCAAAGCCCTGATCCATCAATGCCTGTGCCAAAGCCTTCGCGTTTTTGCGGATCTGCTGCTGATAAGTCTTAAATTCCGGACGCAGTGCTTCGCCAAAGCAGATCGCTTTTGCAGCGATGACATGCTCCAGCGGACCGCCCTGTGTGCCGGGAAATACTGCTTTATTGAAATTAAACTGATCGGCGGCTTCCTGGTTTGCCAGAATCATACCGCCTCTGGGACCGCGCAGTGTTTTATGGGTGGTAGTGGTTACCACATGGGCATAGGGGAAGGGGCTGGGATGTTCCCCGGCTACGACTAAGCCTGCGATATGGGCAATGTCTGCCATCAGATAAGCTCCTGCTTTGTCGGCTATTTCCCGGAACCGTTTAAAATCAATGGTTCTGGCATAAGCGCTGGCGCCGGCGATGATCAGTTTCGGTTTGCATTCCATGGCGATGGCTTCCAGCTGATCGTAGTCAATATAACCTGCATCGTCTACACCATAAGGAACAATATGGAAGAATGTACCGGAAAAGTTTACCGGGCTGCCATGGCTTAAATGTCCGCCCTGGTCCAGATTCATACCCATTACCGTATCACCAGGCTTCAGCATTGCCATAAAAACCGCCATATTTGCCTGCGCGCCGGAATGGGGCTGTACATTGGCATAATCACATCCAAAGAGCTTTTTGGCACGCTCGATGGCAATGGTTTCCACCACATCTACACATTCACAGCCACCGTAATAACGCTTGCCAGCGTAGCCTTCCGCATATTTATTGGTTAAAACGGTACCCATTGCTGCCATAACTGCTTCAGAAACAATATTTTCTGATGCGATCAGCTCCAAATTTCTTCTCTGTCTGGCTGCTTCCTGCTCAATGGCATGACCGACCTCGGGATCATACTGGGTTAAAAATTGCATTACATCATTTACCATCTTTGCCTCGCTCCTTTCGTTGTTTCGAATTTTATTTTGACCTTAGCTGTTTCTGCCAAGATTATCATATAGTATAGTATAAAGCATTTTGCCGCGCAAGAAGAGAAATGGAACAGCCGCGCAGACGCATTAATTTTCGGCAGAATGATAAGAAAAAGAAGACACATTTCGTGCAAAAAAGAAAAGAGGCACGGCAAAAAGAAATAAAGTTGCTCAAAAAGTTTGTTTTCTTTTAGACAGAATGTGGGCGCAAATTACGCGTTGGATCAGAAATATAATGCGGATTGTAATTTGACCAGCAATGGGAAAAAACGCAAAATTTTATTTGTCCGTCTTAAGGAAACAAAAATAATTTCGTACGGAGACGAACTTTATTTTTTTGGAAATTTTGCCTAAAGAAGTTTCTATTTTTTCTTTTAGAAAAACAGCTAAAAGTAAATGGGAAAATAAAATAATTTTGTGAAAATTTCTACAAAACAGAAGGGGAGAATGGCAAAAAGCAGGCAAAAGCTAAGAATGCAGGATAAATTTTTCACAGAATTTTCGGGAATCATTGTCAGTTATGAGAAACTGTGTTAAAATAAATTAAAGTTGTAGTCGATTTCAACGCCTTTCCATGTAAAAGCAGACAAAAACGGAGTTTCCTTCGAGCATAACGGAGAAATTTGTTGCATTTTTCCCGTTCTTTCTGAAAAAAGAACTGCATCCATTGAAAGAGGGACGACGAAATAACGGCGAAACTTCATATTTTTTGAACGTCTATAAACCAATAACAATAGGGAGGTAATGACAATGGGCAAGAAATATGTGTATATGTTTAGCGAGGGTAATGCTTCCATGCGTAACCTTCTGGGTGGTAAAGGTGCAAACCTGGCGGAAATGACGATTCTGGGACTGCCGATCCCGCAGGGCTTTACCATTACTACCGAAGCCTGCACAGAGTATAACGAAAACGGCAAAAAGCTTTCTCCCGAAATCATGGAGCAGATGGATGCTGCTTTGGCAAAACTGGAAGAAATCGCTGGTAAGAAGTTAGGCGATCCCGCAAATCCTCTGCTGGTTTCTGTTCGTTCCGGCGCAAGAGCGTCTATGCCCGGCATGATGGACACCGTATTAAATCTGGGTCTGAACGATATTTCCGTAGAAGGTCTGGCGAAAAAGACTGGTAACCCCAGATTTGCTTATGACTCTTACAGAAGATTTATTATGATGTTCGCTGACGTTGTAATCGGTGTATCTAAATCCAAATTCGAAAGAAAGCTGGACGAATACAAAGAAGCGGTAGGCGCAAAGTATGATACCGATCTGACAACAGAAGACCTGAAGAAAGTAACTGCGCTTTTTAAGCAGATTTATCTGGATGACCAGGGTAAGGAATTCCCGCAGGATCCCAAGGAACAGCTGGTAGAAGCTGCTATGGCTGTATTCCGCAGCTGGGATAACCCTCGTGCCAATGTATACAGAAAGATGAATGAAATCCCTTATAGCTGGGGTACCGCTGTCAATGTACAGATGATGGTATTCGGTAATATGGGTAATAACAGCGGTACTGGTGTAGCATTTACCAGAAATGCTGCAACTGGTGAAAAGGCAATGCTGGGTGAATATTTGGTAAATGCGCAGGGCGAAGACGTTGTTGCCGGTGTACGTACCCCTAATCCCATTGCAAAGCTGGCAGAAGATATGCCTGAAGTATACGATCAGTTTGTAAAGATCGCTACTTTGCTGGAAAACCACTATAAAGATATGCAGGATATGGAATTTACCAT
>CALWKY010000056.1 GCA_944381395.1 uncultured Lachnospiraceae bacterium | reverse complement strand
GGTTTGAATGGTTTGTTGTTCCGAACAGCTTTCATAGATCATGGGCGTTCTCCTTCGTTTTTCTTTCTCAATATACAAAGCACTGATCTGGGTATCTACTTCCTTTGTATTGCTGCCATCGAAATAGCACAAATCTCCCAGCTGTGTTTCCTGATCATAATTTTTCATATAAGCAGCGGTGCCGCCATTGCGGTACTGAATGCAGAATACGTTATTATCCAGATGAGTGGCAGTACCATTTTTGTAGTGCATCAGTTCCCCATTTCCCGTTGTTTCATCCGCATTTTGGATAAAGAACATCTCATCTTTATCAGATGCAAAAGCTACATGGCATACGGTATCGGACAGCAGTGTTGTCTTGCCATCTTCATATACACCTAATGCACCTGTATTGTTTACATAGTCATATAAGTATGCTAAGGTATTGGAATTGCCTAAGAAAATCGCATTGTCTACATTTTCCGCTACAGTTTGCACATTTTTCAGGGTAATTCCCTTTAATTCTCCGCACATCAATACCTGGTTGCCATCTTCATCTGTATCGAAGTAAGCCACCATGCTGCCATCTTTTGAAATCTGTACTCCATTGGAAGAAATATCATTGCCAAATAGAGAAATTGCTTTTCCATCGCGATTGAGAATCTGCAGCTTCACGCCGGTACCCTGCATTGCTAATGCATAGTAATAGTACAGAATATCATCTTCACTGCTTACCTGAGAAATGGGTACTTTAGAACTGTTTTCGCTCAGGTCCATAATGTAGCACAGCGCATAAGAAATCTCGCTGTTCATAGCGGCAGCAGATATAACACTTTCAGAAAGGAGTTTGCTTTCTCCATTTGTATATAAATAGCAGTCCTGCAAAATAGATTTGATCCCAGCGTCACTGGTCATTAAAGTGCGCACTTCATCCTTGGAAGTATCATCAGGGCAATCATCATACAGCAGATCTTTGTAAAGCACGGTACTGTCAGACTGCTTGCAGTAAAGCACTTCTTTACCGTTAGGCATCAGCTGCATAAAGGAAATGTCGCTGGCAATCATCTTGCCTACGCCATCCGGTAAACAAGCATAGAAATTGTAGGTATTGTTTTCATCCAAAACATAGTAAATGGTGTTATCTTCCCTGGAAATATCGTACGCCGCTAAAGATCCATTGGCAATTTCCGTAGAAGTGCCTGCCTCTACATCATACACCATTAAACGATAATTGCCGCTTTCGCCATCCAGCAGGTAGATCAAATACTTGCCATCGCTGCTTAATGTATAGCAGTCTTCCAAAGGCTGAATCCGCTCTGCAATCTGCTTTGTTTCTGTTCCATCATATAACCACAGTGCCAAATAGTCTGTACCTTCTCCAATGGAAGTCAAATATGCACAGACATTATTTTCATCATTGGCAGAAAAATCATATACATTTTCTGCAATTTTTGTGCCTTCTTCCCCAATCTGATGCGCGTAATTCAGCTGCAGCATGCCTTCTTGTGTAAAATGATCTGCATAAAACATGCTGTTGCCTTCGCTGCCCAAATGGGTGCCCCATGCAGAGTAATAATATCTATGTACACTATCTTCACCCATGGTATCAGTGTACTGGGTAATATTCCCAGCTGTATCATATACGTATAACGCGCCGTCTTTTTCATAGACCAGAGGCAGGGGTGTTTTTGCAGTATCACTGCTGCCTGTTTGACCAAACAGGAATACCGCTGCTGCAATCAGGACAACTGCAACAATTCCCGCAATCACTGGCCATTTCATTTTTGCAGCATGGCTCCCTGCTTCCTGCTGCTCTGCTGGAGCGGGATTCTGCGCTTTCTTTTCGGAAGATGTTTCTGTCTCTTCTTCTTTCTTTGTGATAACCTGCTTTGTTTCCACTGTCTCAGCATCCGCAGAATCGTGAGATTCCTCTTGCGGTAAAGAATCTATTTCCTCTTCCTGACCAGCGTTTTCTGTCTGCTCCGCTTCCTCAGCCTCTTCCTGATTCTCATTCATAACCGGCTCTTCCACTGTATTTTCTTTCAACGACTGCATTGCTTCCTCAGTCGTTTTCTTTTCTTCCTCCGCACCTTCCGCGGCAAATTTCTTTTCTTCGTCCATAGGTGTTTTCCTCCTTACGCCATGATTTTTCTGTGTTTTACAGATAGCGTTTTAAAATTGCATTGCTCAGACGCCCTGCCATTTGGATTCTCCCCTTTTGCAACAGGAACTGCTGCCCCAAGGGCTGTTTATTTCTTTTTTTCACCCTTATTAACGCAGCAGCATGGCATTTTTCCCTCAGAAAAATTCGGCAAACCATTTTCCCAATTCCCACTATCTGGATGATCTGGGGAAAATATGAGACTGTTTCTAAAACCCCGAAAACATCTGGTTTTTTATCCTCCATCTCCATGCCTCCTTTGCAAATTACATACTTTAGTAGTATAGCATACTTTTCCATATTTAGAAAGGGTTTCGTAAATTATTAACGAATTGTTACAATTTTAATCTATTTTGTTTAAAAAAGTGTTTACAAATTGGCAAAAACAGGTTATAATGGCTTCAGACTTTCAAGAAAGGTGAGTTTTTCCCATGCATTTATTTCAAATGAACCATGCAGAAACACATTCAGAAATGAAAGAAACAACTTCTATCACTTTTCGTAAACCCGTTGTTGTTGCACTGTGTGCAGCATTAGCAGTGGGTACTGTAGGCACAGTAGGATTTGGTGTTTCTTATCTTTCCGCAAAACAGACATTGTCTGCTACACAAGCTGAAAATGAGCTGTTAAATGAAAGAGTAAAAACCATTGAAAGTGAAACTGCTGACTACAATGATAATATCGTCAACATGCAGGAAAAAACAGCAGAATTGGATGAAAAAATCACCGAATTAAACGCTGCGAAAGAAGACCTGCAAAAGCAATTAGATCTTTTAAACGGACAGGAAAGAGAAGCTTCTTCCCAATCCTACCAAGTGTCAGAAGATAGCTATGAACTTCTGGATCATGTTACTTATACAACCCAACAGGAAAACCGTGTAACAGATTTGATCTTGGAACTTTCCCAATTAGAAAGCAGACTGGGTGAAGTAGATAGCTCCATTATGGAAGTTGCCCATCAAGTAGATGAAGCTATGGCGACTTACAACGTACCTTCTGGCAATCCGGTAGATGGCGGTATTCTTTCCAGTGTATTTAATCCCAATGGAGATGCGTCCATAGATGACGGTCGTGTGCATAAAGGGATTGATCTTTCTACCAAAAGCCAGATTCTTCCCATCCATGCCACTGCTTCCGGCATTGTGAAAGAAGCTTCCTACCATGATGATTATGGATATTATGTCATCATTGACCATTTAAATGGATATACCACTTTATTTGCCCACTGCTCTACTTTGGAAGTATCCGCAGGTGATGCGGTGCAGGCTGGTGATATTGTTGGATATACCGGCTCTACCGGATATTCCACTGGCATCCATTGCCACTATGAAATACAGTATGAAGGACAATATGTAAACCCTACTGATTTCCTTGATTGAGCATAAAAAAAGCAGCGAAAAATCGCTGCTTTTTTTCTATTTACCAATGATGATGATGCAGCTGCCCAAACCGCTTTAAGTCCGGGAAAGACTGCTGCCGTAATGCCTCGTATAAAATAATAGCTACAGAGTTGGATAAATTGAGACTGCGGGATTCTTCAAACATGGGAATGCGGATACATCCTTCCTTATGTGCCATCAAAATTTCCTCTGGTATTCCCGCACTTTCTTTTCCAAATACAATAAAATCATCGGCACCATATGTCACATCGCTATATACCTGCTGTGCCTTAGTGGTGGCAAACCACATCTTTGCCCCCGGATTTTTTTCGCAAAACTCCTGGAAATTATCATAGTAATGCAAATCCAACATATCCCAGTAATCCAGACCTGCCCGCTTCAGATATTTATCCTCCACAGAAAAACCAAAGGGGCGAATCATATGTAACGCCGTATGGGTTACAGCGCAGGTACGGGAGATATTGCCCGCATTTTGAGGAATTTCCGGCTCCAATAAAACTATATTCATCTTCGTTTCTCCTTTTTTGCCATATTTCTTTCGTCTATTTTACACCGCTTAGCGCAAAAAGAAAATCTTTTTTCTTCCCAAAAAAGAAATGCCATTGGGATGACATACTGACCACAATTCTGGTATAATAAGAGAAAAGCTTTTGTGCCCAAGAAAGGAAGATCTTTTTATGGAAGGACTTTGGAATACTCCTATGAATACCATTCTTTTCATACTGCTGCCCATTGTAACTGTATTGGGATTCTCTATTTTCACCAAAAAACTCCTTTGGTTGGCACCAGTGGTATTTACACTTTGTTTTATCCTTATTTGCATATTCCTTATGCCAGACATTTTGACAGTGTCAGAATGCCAGCAAATCTTTTGGTTCATCAGTATGCCGTTACATCTTATGATCGTTGTTCTATTAACCATAATGGTTTCTGTCATAACTTATGTAATAAAAAAATTACAACAACAGCAGCAAGAAAAATAACTTGTCACGAAACCTTTTCTTCCAAAAATGCATAAAAAATCAGAGAATTCTATTTTTTCTTTTTTTACATATCTAGCCGGAAAAAACTTCTATTTCCCGGTTTCTTTCACAATTCCGGAAAAAAATATTGACGAAATAGCGATTCTATACTATTATTAAATAACAATAATTATTATTTAATGAATGGAGGCAGCAGGATGAAAGAAATCACGCAAGTTTTAAGAGAAAACAGCATGAAGGTCACCCCGCAAAGGATCGCCATCTATCAGATGCTGCTGCAAACCAAAGAGCATCCCTCCGCTGAAACAATTTATAAAACCCTTTCCCCTGACCATCCAGCTATGAGCTTAGCAACAATCTATAAAACGCTGGATTCCTTTAAGTCTGCTGGGTTGGTACAAGAATTGAATGTAGGCGGTGCTTCTTCCCGCTATGACGCAGTAACTGTAGCACATCCCCACTTGATTTGCACTTGCTGCGGCAAAGTAATGGATTATAAAAACGATGCGCTCTCTAATTTACGGGAAAAATTGCCGGAAAATATTGGGTTTGATATCGCTTTTGAGCAATTGCTCTTCTACGGTATCTGCAAAGATTGCAAAAAGCAGGTGCAGTAATTCCCATTCTGAAAAAATTGATGAAGATCCTTTGAACAAAAGACAGAAAGCGGTTTGCTTTTTGTCTTTTCTTTTTGAAAAGAAAAGACCGCAGGATACTCTCCTGCGGTCTAAAAAATGTATGCCCGCCGTTTTTTTATTCCCCTAAATAAGGCTGTAACTGCTTGAAATAATCCATAATATCAGACTGGAAACCTTCCACGCAATTCCAGCTGCCATCGGCAGAAATTACCATCTGTTTCTGGGTCTGGGCATTGTAAGGTTCCCATCCGCTGACTAAATCATTATTAGGGTCGCCAGTCTTGGCAAAGCTATATACCATAGCCTGTGCCTTGGCGATCATATCATCGGACATTTTTTCCGGATCGCCGGTCAGTGTGGTATATCCATCCTTTGTACCAAAGATATAACAAATATCCATGGTATGCATAGCTCGACCATAGGGAGAAACTTCTGCACTATCTCCCGCATATTCCAGTACATCTTCCATTGCCGGCGCGTATTCCCAATAATATACATACGTATTGGGATTGTGCTCCGCCTGTGCCTGTGCCAGCAATAAAGAAGGATATACAAAGCAAACCTGATTATAGAAATCCATTGCCTGCTTTACAGGATCCTCTCCCATTGCCAAAAATCCTTCATAGAAACCATCTAAAGAAAGGCTGTACAGTCTGCCGTAAGTACCTGCATAGTCAGTCTCAATCGTTTCCAGCATATCCCGAATCACATTGGGATCATCTACCGGCTCAGAAACACTGTGGTCCCAGTCTACCGCATTCCAGTCTTCTTCACCGTTGACGCTGCCAATCATCAAGTCAATATCCGCACCAGCACCATTCACCAAATCTTCCCACCAAGTCTTGGAAATCACATTGCCGTCCGCACTGCGCAGACCGGAGTGCATCACTTCATTGATGGCTTCCATTTTTTCACTGATCTGCTCATCTGTCAGGTTTACCAGCTGCTCTACAGAAGTTACCCCTAAAATTTCAAAAATTTCCTGAGATTGTTCTGCCGCAATTTCATCAGAAATCATTTCTCTGGTATCGGAACCACTATTGATGATGGCACGGTTGAAATATGCGTGGCAATCCGCATCTGCCACCAGCATTTCCACCGCTCCGCCGCCAGCAGAATGACCCATAATAGTCACATTATCCGGGTCGCCGCCAAAGGCACTGATATTTTCCTGAATCCACTTCAGCGCCTGGGTCTGATCCAGTTTGCTCAGGTTTTTCGCATCGGCATATTCCTCTGTATACCCTTCCAAAGAAGACATATCCACACCGCCCATAAAAGACAGGCGGTAGTTCATGGTGATAAATACACAATCTTCTCCCTCCGGCAAATTCCGTACAAAGAACTGTCCGTCATAGGTAGGGTCAGAAGTACCGCCCCAAATGTAGCTGCCGCCATGGATAAACACAATGACCGGTTTATCCGTGGTGGTGGTGTCTTTCGTCCAAATATTCAAATACAGGCAGTCGTGGGAATTGGGTCCCTGAGAAGCCACTTCTACCTCGCTATAAGGCTGAATGCAGTTATCCCCAAATGTTTTTGCTTCGATGGTGTCCTCTGTCGTTGTGGTCACATCACTCGCTGCTTGGAAAGGGGTAAAGGTACCATAACGAATGCCTTTAAAACTCATTACCCCGTTTTCTTCTGTACCCACATAAGTGCCAGTCGGCGCTGCTACCGCAGGGTCCTGGGCTGTGGCAGATTGTCCGGCTGTACCGCAGCCTGCCAGCATGCCCGCCAGAATCATGCCTGTTAATACTTTCTGAACTCTTTTCATACAATCCTCCCTTTCTGAAAAAAAAGACAGATGCGTCACACACATCTGTCCAAACTCTCAGTCATGAAAAAAGCATACTTTCCGGCGGCTTATTGATCATTTCATAAGTAGATGTGCATCTATGTGCGTCGCATTCTCATAAAATTGGAGCTTTCGCTCAATCAATAAGGTAATCAGCATTACCTTCTGTATCCTGCTAGATACAGTTCTTATCTCTTCGATAAGTTTTCGGCATCTGACCCGGCCGTCCGTATAGCCTTATCCTTTTTTAAGGAGGTCCTGCGTGCTTAAAAAACACGCGAGACATATTATATAAAACCTCTGATAAAAAGTCAACATCTTTATCTAAAAAACTTATTTTTATGCATTCTCATATGCAAAAAAACGGCAGCGGTTCATTTACTGTGCCTCTGCCGTTTTCAAACATTACATTCTATTTTTCAAGTACTTATCTTGCACGCATGGCATTTAGAATTGCAATCACGGCAACACCTACATCCGCAAATACTGCCATCCACATATTAGCCTTGCCAAAGACACTGAGAATCATCACTAAAATTTTTACACCCAGGGCAAAAACGATATTCTGGTGTACAATCACCTTGGTTTTCCGGGCAATACGGATACCTTCCGCCAGCCTGCCCAGATCATCCCGCATCAATACCACATCGGCTGCCTCAATGGCCGCATCGGAACCAATGGCACCCATGGCAATGCCCACATCAGCCGCTGCCAGTACTGGTGCGTCATTGATGCCGTCACCAATAAAAGCAGTTTTCCCTTCTGTATTTTCTTCCAAGATCTGCTGTAAAACGCTTACTTTATCCTGCGGCAGCAATTCTGCATGATATTCGTCAATACCCAGTTTCTTTGCCACTGCGGCAGCGGATTTTTCCCGGTCGCCGGTTAACATTACAATCCGTTCTACACCCTTCGCCTTCAGTTCTGCTAAGGCTTCAGCAGCATTTGAACGGATAATATCAGAAACTGCCAGATATCCCAAATATGTTCCGCCT
>CALWKY010000055.1 GCA_944381395.1 uncultured Lachnospiraceae bacterium | reverse complement strand
TTGAAATACTGACTACGCTTTCAGAAGTATATAAAGCATGCAGCAAAGAGAATGCTGTAGAAATTTTAAAAAACAGCAGCGATGCAATTAATAATGCGAATTCTTTTATGGCATTATTCTTTTTTTCCGAAGATGGAGAGGGTTTTTTAAGTACTAAAGGGCAAGAAACTATAGATTGTACCATTGATATTTGCAGTAATGACGTAAGAGAGGTCATTGAACGATCATTGCAGGGAGAAATAGTTGTTTCTAAAATATATGACAGCCAAATATTTGATGAAAGGCTATGCATTTATAGTGTACCGGTATATGAAGATGGAGAAATTATCGGTGCAATAGCAGCAAGTGCTACGCTGGATTTTTTTGAAGGCATTGTCAATGAAGAAACAGTTATGGATGGCAAGGGATACATTCATCTGTTGTTATCTAATGGAGATTTTTTGATCCGTTCTAAAAATACATTGATTAAAGAAGATGTGGAGTCTATTTTTGATGGTCCTTATTTGACTGAGGAAGAAAAAGCAGCTGCGCAGCAAGCTTTAGATAATCAAGAAAGTTTTTATGGGAAATTTAGGTATAATGATCAAGAATGCCACTTTTATATGGAACCTTTAGAGTTAAATGGATGGTATATCTTTTGTGCCAATCATTTATGGGAATATGTGCTTTATTATAGACGTATTTTTCTAATTATTATTGGCACATTTTGTTTGATCCTGGCGATACTTTTATTTCTGATCTATTTTGGTTATCTGAAATTTCGTAGGAATTCTGCATCGTTATTGCGTTTAGTAAGCCAAGATCCAGTTACGAATGCAAAAAATACTTACAAGTTTGATGAGGAATTTCAAGAATATCGGAAAAAATCAAATCAGTATTCTATTATTGCGTTAAATGTCCACAATTTTAAAGGAATCAATGATTTGTTTGGCAAGGCAAATGGGAATAAGGTGCTTTGTTATATAAAAGATACCATTGATTATAATCTCAGAGAAGGCGAATTTTTCTGCCGGGATGCTGCGGATCTTTTTTATATTTTGATGCACGACATCGATCATCAAGTAGTAAGTGAGCGAATTTCTCAAATTATTTATCATATCAACAAAGCATCTGCATCTTATGGGGAATATAGTTACGAATTGCTGTTATATGCAGGCGTTGCCATTCAAGGAGATCGGGAAAAAGCTTTGGTTGCAATGCAAAGCATACAGCATATACATTCTAAATCGATAGCCTTTTATAACCAGAGTCTGCATGAAGAAGTACGTAAAAAGAACAGCATTGAAAGCTGCATGCACCAAGCATTGCAAAATAAGGAATTTAAGCTTTTTTTACAACCAAAATTTGACTTGAAAACCAATCAAATCATAGGAGCTGAAGCTCTTGTGCGTTGGCAGAAAACAAATGGTTCTTACCGCTATCCGAATGAATTTATCCCTCTTTTTGAGGAGAATGGATTTTGTGTCAATTTAGATTTATATATGGTGGAAAGGGTATGCGAACAACTGCGTACATGGATGGATGCTGGCATGAAGCCGATACCTATTTCTATCAACCAATCTAAGTTATTATTCTTAGAGCGGAATTATCCTAAAAATCTGAAGAATATTCTAGATCACTATCAAATACCTTCTAATTTAATCACATTAGAAATTCTAGAAGGAATTGCCAGTGATAATATAAGTTTTTTGAACCAGCAGATAGAAATCCTTCAGGAAAACGGATTCCGCGTTTCTATGGATGATTTTGGAAGCGGTTATTCCACATTAAATATGTTATATCAACTTAGAATCGATGAGTTGAAGCTGGATCGAGGCTTTTTGAAAAAAGCATCAGTAGACGATGAAAAACGCCGCAATATTATACTGGAGGAAGTGATTTGTTTAGCAAAAAAGCTTGGGATGGTTGTTGTGGCAGAGGGTATAGAAACCCAACAGGATAGAGAAAAAATGTTAAACTTATCTTGTAATTATGGTCAGGGATATTTCTTTGAAAAACCTATGACCGCAACAGATTTCTCCAAAAAGTATGTTCATGGATAATTTTGCATCTAGCTTTTATATAAGGTTTTAAAAACAATATCCTTTTTTGTGCCAATGCCTTTGATATTGCATATTCATATTTTGCCAGGCAGTGGTTTTGTGGGACAAATGGTGTAAACAGAATAGGTGATGAATAGTTGCTCCGCAAAGAAAAACAATAAGTGCTTAGAATGCCGCTATGCTTAAGAATTTTTGTGAGAATATCGTAGAATAATCAGTAAGACTGCAAACTAAAAACAATCTTGCCTTAAGAATTCTTTTCCTTTAATTTCTTAAGGTAAACTGCGATATTGTCTTCAAAAGAAAACAATACAGCTAAAAAATATCTGAAATCCTTATGATGATAGGGATTTCGGATATTTTTGTTTTTAGGAAAGAAGCCCTTCAAGGTTCTGGTCTCTAGTATCAAAAAAGTTCCAGTGATGTATTATTTTTTGTTTTGTGGAGCGGAAAAAGAGAAAATTTACGAGTGACTTTTTCGAATTGAAAAGACAAGATGAAATCATAAAACATACAAAGGATCTTGTATGATAAATGCGAGACCTTTTATAGTATTAGGCTTTTTTATGAAATCATGTTTTAACCGCGGATTCTGCTTTGTTTTTTGCATGATTTCGGGCAAGAACATCCATACAATAGATCCGGCTATACGAATACTGCCATAGTGATATAGAAGATGGGCATCATACACATGTTTTCAGATGCAGTATTTGTGATAACGGAGTTGGCAAAGGCGGGAATGATTCTTCCGCTGTTGAAAGACATACCTGCGGACAAGTTACAATACTTTCTGGGAAAGAGTTGAACAAAGCGGAAATGATGCAGAATCCGGTATATTATCACCACCCAGCTTTGTATGTAAGAATACGAATACTGCGCTGGCTGCCATGCCAATTAACGTTACTTCTCTACCAAGCTTATCTATAATGGTACCTCATGTATAGTAACCAATTAACTGCCCCAAGCCCTGAATGCTGTAAAAAATACCTGTAAGAGCAAAAGTAGCATCCAAGCTGGTTATTTTATTGATCAGCAATTTTAAAAATAAAAATGAAAATAAGAAGCAAAGTGGTTTGTATAAAATTTTGAGACTCCCGGATGGATGAAAACAGCATGTGATATGAAAAACCATAAGAATTTATTTCAACAATAAAAAAGAGCAGGAATATTTAAAATGCGGGTTAAAGAGAAGGGGAGTACCTTGTCATGATGGGATTCTTCCAGATCATAAAATTTTTGTAATGAAGAGTTTCATATTTAAAAGAGAGATAAGAAAAAGTCCTCTGTGTAAAATTTTTACACAGAGGACTTTTCTATTTTCAGAGAAGAACAATCACGTTTTTGCTATATGGAGTGTTATGCTTTCTCAGCTAACTTTTTGTAGTTTTCCAGCCGTGCCTTCGCATGGGCTTCTGTTTTTTCAAATAATTCCTGTGCAATATCGGGGAAGGTTCTTTCCAGAGAGCTGAAACGAACTTCATTCTGGATAAATGCACGGAAATCACCGGTAGGGTCTTTAGAATCCAGTATGAAAGGATTCTTGCCTTCCTGCTTCAGCAGAGGATTAAAACGATACATATGCCAGTATCCGCATTCTACAGCCTTTTTAATTTCTGTCTGCGCGCCGCTCATACCGCCTTTGATACCATGGTTGATACAAGGAGCATAAGCGATGATCAGGGAGGGACCGGGATAAGCTTCTGCTTCCCGTAGGGCTTTTACCAGTTGTGTCTGGTTGGCGCCCATTGCAACTTGAGCGACATAAACATAACCGTAATTTATTGCCATCATACCCAAATCTTTTTTCTGAATCCGTTTACCGCTTGCGGCAAATTGTGCAACAGCACCGGCAGGAGTAGATTTAGAAGCCTGACCGCCTGTATTGGAATATACTTCAGTATCAAATACCAGTACATTGACATCTTCACCGGACGCCAGCACGTGATCCAGACCGCCGTAACCAATATCATATGCCCAGCCATCGCCGCCAAAGATCCACTGACTCTTCTTTACAAGGTGATCTTTATTTTCCAAAATATGAGCGATCAGTTCTTTTGCATATGCATTGTCTGTCTGGTACTGTTCCAGTACATGTACCAATTGCGCAGAGGGAGCTTTTGAAGCTTCGCCCAAATTCATATTGGCAATCCATGCGTCAATAGCGGTATTTACTTCCTCAGAAACCATAGGCTTCAGCAGTTCTAATTTTTCCTTCAGCCCAGCTCTGATTTGCTTTACAGCGACAGCCATACCTAAACCAAATTCTGCGTTGTCTTCAAAGAGGGAATTACTCCAAGCAGGACCTTTTCCTTCCCGGTTAGCGGTATAAGGAGAAATAGGGGCAGAGCCACCCCAGATGGAAGAACAACCGGTAGCGTTTGCTACATACATTCTGTCACCAAACAGCTGTGTTACCAGTTTAGCATAGGGTGTTTCACCACAGCCTGCACAAGCGCCGGAGAATTCCAACAGAGGCTGTTCGAACTGGCTGCCCTTTACAGTATCTTTGGTCATAGGGTTGGGTTTTGCAGACAGGTTCATCACATACTCCCAGTTTGCTGCTTCTTTTTCCTGTGTTGCCAGCGGCTGCATGGTCAATGCCTTTTCTTTTGCAGGGCAGACATTTGCGCAGCTTCCGCAGCCCATACAATCCAGAACGGATACTTGTACAGCAAAGTGCATTCCATCAAATGCCGCACCGCCTTTTGCTTCTGTCATTTTCAATCCTTCCGGTGCGTTTTGTACTTCTTTAGCATTTAACAGGAAAGGACGAATGGCTGCATGAGGACAAACGTAAGAACACTGGTTGCACTGAATACATTTTTCAGGATCCCATACAGGTACGTTGATGGCGGCGCCTCTTTTTTCGTAAGCGGAGGTGCCAACAGGGATAGTACCATCTTCTCTGCCTTTAAAGGCACTGACAGGCAGAGAGTCGCCTTTACGGGCATTAACAGTATTGACAACGGTTTCTACAAACGCAGGGATCTGTTTCTTTTCTATACTCTTTTCTTCTACAGCATTCGCCCATTCGGCGGGAACGGAAACTTCAACTGCGCCGGTTACACCTTGGTCTACTGCAGCATAGTTCATTTGGAGAATTTCGTCTCCCTTTCTGCCATATGTTTTTTCAATGGCATCTTTCATATATACAACAGCTTCCTCAATGGGGATGATGTTTGCAAGTTTGAAGAAAGCTGCCTGCAATACAGTATTAATGCGATTGCCCAGACCAATTTTAGCGGCAATATCTGTACCATTGATGATGTAGAATTTGATATGGTGTTCTGCCAGATATTTTTTCATAGAAGCGGGCAGGTTTTGATCCAATTCGTCAACGGACCATTCTGTATTTAACAGAAATGTACCGCCATCTTTCAAATCAGAAAGCATATCGTAAAGATGTACATAAGATTGTTTATGGCAAGCTACGAAATCTGCTCTGTTCACCAGATAAGTAGAACGAATAGGTCTATCACCAAATCTCAGGTGAGACTGTGTAACGCCGCCAGACTTTTTGGAATCATAGTCAAAATATGCCTGTACATATTTATTCGTATGGTCACCTATGATTTTAATAGAATTCTTGTTTGCGCCAACAGTACCATCTGCGCCAAGCCCCCAGAATTTGCACTGAATAGTACCGTCGCCTGCGGTGACATCAACGGGAGTTGCCGCATCCAAAGAAAGATGAGTTATATCATCTACAATACCGATGGTAAAGTGTTTTTTCGGCATCTCTTGTTTCAGATTTTCATATACAGCGATGATCTGAGCAGGAGCAGTGTCTTTGGAACCTAGTCCGTAACGACCTGCAACAATCATAGGTCTTTCTTCTGCGTCAAACAAAGCGGTACATACGTCCTGGTACAGAGGTTCTCCCTGTGCGCCAGGTTCTTTCGTTCGATCCAAAACAGCAATCTTTTTACAGGTTTTAGGAATAGCATTCAAGAAATGCTTTACAGAGAAAGGACGATACAAATGCACTTTTATTAAGCCAACCTTTTCGCCCTTGGCTGCCAGATAATCAATGGTCTCTTCAATAGTCTCGCACACAGAACCCATGGCAATGATGATTCTGTCTGCATCAGGAGCGCCATAGTAATTAAACAGTTGATAATTTCTGCCGGTAATGCGGTTGATTTCCTGTAAATAGTTTTCACAAACTCCAACGATATTTTCGTAATAGGGGTTGCAGGATTCTCTTGCCTGGAAAAAAATATCTGGATTCTGTGCTGTACCACGCAGTACAGGATGTTCCGGATTCAGAGATCTTCTACGGAAATCATTGACTGCGTCCATATCAATGATTTTTGCTAAATCATCATAATCAATGCATTCGATTTTCTGAATTTCATGGGAAGTACGGAATCCATCAAAGAAATGCAGAAAAGGAACTCTGCCTTTGATAGCGGATAAATGGGCTACACAGGCTAAATCCATAGCTTCCTGTACAGAGTTGGAGCAGAGCAATGCAAAACCAGTCTGGCGGCAGGCCATTACATCTGACTGATCGCCAAAGATGGAAAGAGCATGGCTTGCCAGTGCTCTTGCGCTAACGTGGAATACTGCCGGCAGTAATTCACCAGCCATCTTATACATATTGGGAATCATAAGCAGTAAACCCTGGCTGGCTGTATAAGTTGTGGTTAAAGCACCAGCTGCAAGAGAACCGTGTACGGTACCAGCAGCGCCGCCTTCAGACTGCATTTCTACTACTTTTACAGGTTGACCAAAAAGGTTCTTCTTGCCATTGGCAGCCCATACATCAATATGCTCTGCCATGGGGGATGAAGGCGTGATCGGGAAAATACCGGCGACTTCTGTAAATGCGTAGGAAGCATATGCAGCGGCTTCATTACCGTCCATTGTTTTCATAATTTTTGTCATAGCGTTCCCTCCTTTTATTCGGCTTGAAACTATATTATCTTTGAGATAATTATAACAAAGAAACAATAAGATAGCAACTAAAGAAGGATGATCTTCCGTAGATCTGCTGATTTATAAATATTAAAAAAGCAAGAGTTTGTTTCGAAAAAGAGATAGAAAGACGCATGTCCCAAAGAACCTTTGCCTTTGTGACAAATACTTTTTTATAGAAAAAGAAAAGAATTGCTTGCGGAAAAATTTGGAATAGGGTATGATAAAAAAGCAAAGTACATTTGCACGCATGGGAAATACAAATGCAACGGTACGTTTGTAAGAAATCAATGATTTGCAAATAGCATGACTGTCTGCAAAAACAAATGCCATAATGAAGGAGTGTGTTGTGTCATGTTGCCAAAGACAAGAGTTTCTGATCCTGAATTGTATGAGCTGGTCAAAGAAGAATTATACCGCCAGGAACACAATATTGAAATGATTGCTTCTGAAAGTACCGTGCCTTTGGAAGTTATGGAGTTAAGCGGTAGTATTTTTACGAATAAAACGTTGGAAGGCTACCCTGGCTCCCGCTTTCAGGCAGGCGCGGAAGTAGCGGATAAACTGGAAAAAATGGCCATTGAAAGAGCGAAAGCTGTTTACGGTTGTGAGCATGTAAATATTCAACCTTATTCTGGTGCGACTGCAAATTATGGCGTTTATGCTGCAGTATTGGAACCGGGTGATACGGTTTTGGGTATGCGGCTGGATCAGGGAGGTCATTTAACCCATGGAAGCCCTGCCAATTTCTTATATAAAGTTTATAAATTTGAAGCATATGGTGTAAATCCCGAAACAGAAGAAATTGACTATGATGCGTTAGAAGAAAAAGCAAAACAGGTAAAACCCAAATTGATTATTGCTGGTGGAAGCTCTTATCCCCGCCTGATTGACTATGCGCGTATTGGACAGATTGCAAAAGAAGTAGGTGCGTATTTCATGGTGGATATGGCACATGTCAGCGGTCTGGTTGCGGCTGGTGTCATCCCCAGCCCTGTTCCCTATGCTGACTTTGTGACATCTTCAACCACAAAGACATTTTGCGGTCCTAGAGGCGGTATGATCCTTTGTAAAGCAGAGCATGCAAAAAAGATTGATAAAGGTGTATTTCCTGGATCTTTGGGCTCTATGCACCTGACTACAATGGCTGCAAAAGCATGGTGCTTTAAGCATATGGCAACACCGGAATTTAAAGCATTGATGCAGCAGATTGTAGATAATGCAAAGCTGTTAGCAGAAGAGCTAAGCCAGTATGGATTCCGCATTGTAAGCGGAACAACAGATAACCATTTGATTATGGTAGATCTGCGCCCGAAGAATATTTCCGGTAAACTGTTCCAAAATGCATTGGATAGTATTGGCATTACGGTGAATAAGAATCAAATTCCTTTCGATCCTGCATCTCCTTTTGTAACGAGTGGTGTGAGAATTGGCTTAACTTCCATTACACAAAGAGGACTGCGTGAGGCAGAGGTAAAAGAAATTGCTTCTATTATGAACGAAGTGGCAAATGCACCGGAAGACGAATCGGTTTTGGCGGCCTGCAAAGAAAGAGTATTAAAGTTGATCGAAAATTTCCCTTTGTATCCTGCTGGAAGTTTTGATGATTAAAAAGAGAATATGAAAGTAGACTCCTTTTGAGGATTCTTCATAAGAAAACAAAAAGAAGGGGTATCTTCATAAGAAAACAAAAATCGCGAGAATCTTTGCAGCAAAAACGATTCCCGCGATTTAATTTTTATCGGAATGGTTTTCTAATGAAGATGACCATCGCAGTTCCCCTTAAGAAAACAAGAAACAAAAAAGCAATGTATGCTTAAGGGGAGTCTGCTTAGCTGGAATCCTTTTTTACAGGAAGGATTCCAGCTATTTTTTTCTATATTATTTTTCTTAGAAAGAAAATCATGATAGTTAGCTGAATTTGCCTATAGAGGCAAGTAAGGCAGATTATCCAGATAATTATTACATTCACTTGCCTATATTTTATAAGCAAATCGAGCTAACCAATATTTTAGATTGAATTGCCAAGGAGGAAGAAGATTTGGTATAATATATAAGGAAAAATGGGACATACTTTTTCATCTGTTTCTAAAAATGGTATTTCGGTTATTCTGTATTCTAATAGGTTGAGACTCTATGAAAGGGGTGTTTTTATGAAAAGATGGCAGTTTCTCATATCCGTATTTTGTCTTGGATTTATAACAGCTTGTTCTGCTGGTACACCGAATCAAACAGAAGAAACTTTTGATGCCGCTGCCTTTATAGAAGAAATTACGCCTAATGTGGAATGTTTAAATTCCTGCGAGATAGAACTATTTGGAGCAGATGTTGATTTTGACGATGAATATTGGGCAGCGTACACCAGTGAAGAAGCTTATGCAGATTTATTAGGTGAAGTTGCGATACTATATAAACCAGAACAAGAAACAGAGCTTTCTGGATATTATTTAGATCCAGCGGTTGTTTCTTATTATCCCGTAAAAAACTTCAAGTCAAATGCAGAGGTGGAAGCGTATTTGAAGCAATACTTATCTGATCAAGTCATAGCGGATAAATTTCACCAGGATTTTTTGGAATATGAAGGCACCTTATATTTAAGAAGAGGTGCAAAAGGCTATGGGGCAGTGACATGTGACATAGATAGCTTATCTTTTGTAGAAACAAAAGAAGATTACTATTATGTTAATATGGACTATTTGCTTTTTGATGAATATGACAGCACTGTTATGTTGGAATTTCAGAAGATAGATGGAGCATGGATTTTGACAGATATCATAGAAGAAACTTTATAATCTCTGTTCTATTGTGAATAAAATAGGAAGATAGAAAAAAATAAAATGTACGAGATCGAGCAGGAATTTTTCCTGCTCGTTTTTTTAAAAGCAATTTTTGATTTTGTATTGCAAGAAAATCATGTTTTGTATCAAAATGGGGACGCTAATATTGGTTAAAAAGATTTTAGTAACAAAAGATAGAAATGTAAAGGAGAAATGAACATGCAGGAACTTTTCATTACAAAAGAATCGGTGGAGTGTTATTTAGAAGCGCTTAAGCTACAGGAAAAGAGTAAAGGAACGTTGGAAAAATATCGGCGGGAGTTATATCGGCTGATGGCATTTTTTCAAGGAAAATCTGTAGAAAAAGAAGATTTGCTTCAGTGGAAAGCAGCATTAGAAATACAGTATCATCCTGCTGGTGTAAACTGTAAAATAGTAGCTGCCAATGGATTTTTTGCATTTATGGGTCGATATGATTTGCGTATGAAATTATTAAAGATTCAAAAAGAAATATTCTGCCCGGAAGAAAAAGAACTCACAAAAGAAGAATATGTGCGGCTGATTCGTGCAGCAGAAAAAAAGAGATTGGAAGTAGAGGGATAATAAATGGCAATGTAAGTCGTACACCCGATATAGTTGTAGATGTGCTTCAGCAGAATCCTCCTTATGACATACCTGATTTTGATACCAGCAGTTATGGGTGGATATACTA